>JAHIKS010000048.1 GCA_018897475.1 Candidatus Altarchaeota archaeon | reverse complement strand
GTCCCGGAGCCCAGTGCTCCAAGAAGGTCCGCCCCTACAGCGAGCATGCCTATGGCTATGGAGCTGATTATCGTTATCTGCGGGATATACCGATTAAGGACCCTCTCCACCACTCTCTTGTCCCTCCTGAAGCCCGGAATATGCATGCCGCCCTGCTGTATCTGGTCAGCAACCTGTTCCGCTCCAAGCCCTGTGGTTTCGACCCAGAATTTGCCGAACAGGATACAGAGCGCAATAAAGATGATGGCATAGATGATGAGGTGGCCCAAGACCCCGAGGTCGATAAGGCGGTACCATGTTGTCGGGCTTATAATCCCGTGGAGATTGCCCAGGGTTGCATAGAATGAAACATTATAAAAGATGCTCTGGATGATGCCCAGGTCCCCCGGGTTATTGACATCAACCCCGACAAAGCGGGCCCACATCTGCACGTTCATCAACAGTGCCGAGGCAAGAATAACTGGAATATTGGAAACATAGAAGAATTTTAGCGGGTATCTGCCTCCAACGCCGCGAATTCCACCGTAGGAGAGGGGAATCTCAAGCCGCATCGACTCCCCGTAAACAACCATGAGGAATACGATTATGGTGGCTATGACCGGGAATATCACCTCCAGCGCGATTATGCCCTCCATCAGCAGCTGCATGAATCTTGGAACAAGCCCCAGGTAATAACCGCTGGAGTCCTGAATCATGTTAAAGGACCCTGCAATGATTGTCTTTGAAACACCGCCCGCTATGAACAGCCCAATCCCGGAGCCGATTCCCCACTTCGAAACCACCTCGTCCAGATACATCAAAAGAATCGAACCCAGGGCAATCTGGAACATCGCCGACATCACGATTGGATGACTGGCTGCCCAGCTTTCACCAAGAAAGCTCGAGCCCAGCCTGAACCCGATAACTACTGCTGCAGCCTCGAATGCTGCAATTATCACTGTAAGAATCTTCTGCGTCCCCTGGAAGAGTGCCTTGTGGTCGTTATTCGTCAAATCGAGGTCTATCATCTTGGCCCCGACAAGAAGCTGCAGGATTATGGAGGCAGTAACTATCGGCCCGATTCCCGTCGAGATGATGGAACCCATCTGGCTCGCGAATATAATCTGCATCTGCAGATATCCGCCCTGGAAATCGTCCGGGGAAACGCCAACCGGGAAGATGACTCCCATCACAAAGAAGAGAAACAGGATTACTGAGGTCCAGGCCAACTTCTCCTTGAAGGCAACGTGCTTCTTTGGCAGTCTTACTTCCGGTATATACTTAATTAACGGACGAACAAACTCTAGATTCAATATCAATCCTCCTACACAAAGTGATATATTAAATTAGTATCGATGGTTAAAATTAGCTACTCGGTTTTCTTAATCTCTTCCTTCACTTCCGAGGTTTCCACCTTGCCGCCAGCGTCCTTGACCTTCACAGAGGCCTTCATCGAGCATCTATTGACCTTTATGAAGAGCGGCCTCGTAACCTTACCGGAGCCAAGCAGCTTCCCATAACCCAGCTCGTTTAGGTCTATGGAGTACTTCTTATCCTTGAGGTTCGCCATGCCCTTCTTTACAAGGCTGTCGATATTATCGTTCAGGTAACCAACGTTTATTGAATCTTCCTCTTTGCCGGCAAAAGGCCTCTTGAATCCTCTTCTCCCGAAATATCCTGGCATGTACTTGCTTACGAAGGACCACTTGTGCTTCTTGCTACCTGCCATTCCCCTGCCGCCTCTGCTACCTGCCCCTCGGTGTTTCTGTGCACTTCCCCAGCCACAGGTTCTCGTGCCCCTATCCTTCTGCGTTCTTCTATCCTTGTGAGCCATTATACCATCTTCTCAAGCAGTTCATTAATCTTCTCGCCCCTGTAGCCAAGGGCCCCCCCGACGGAGACGGGCTTCTTTATACCCTTCCTTTCATAGCCCTTGCTCGGGGGCTTCAGCCTGAATATGGGCTTAAGTTTTGGAATATCCTTTAACTCGGATTCGAATTTCATGAATCTATTGGAGAATTCCTTAAGCGATTTGGATTCTGTATTCTTCTTGACATAGTCGTCGGTAATCTTTTCATTGCCCTGGAGCCTGCCCCTCTTGCTCAGCAGCTTCTCCATCACACCATCGTTTATTTCGCCCCAGGTGACGTGATTATTGACCTTCTTAATCATGCCCATGTACTGCTCCCTGTTGTCGATTACAGTACAATGATTAACCCTTGTTAGGTTCAGGAGCTTCATGGTCTCCTCTATGTTCCCCCTTACCTTGGCCTTCCCTCTTACCCTCACTACGGCAATCCTCTTCTTTGCTTCAGCCTTCTTTTCTTTGGCCTTCTTCTCAGTCTTTTTTGCCTTGGTCAATTTCCTTTTCTTCCTCCTTTTTGGGCTCTTTTGATTCTTCCTTTACTTCCTCTTTCTTGGGCTCCTCCGTTTTCTCTGCTTTCTTTTCTTCCTCCTTTTCAGGTTTTTCTTCTTTCTTAGGAGCCTCTACTTTCTCCTCGGGCGTTGACTTTACCTGTTCTTCCTTCTTCTCTGGTTTTGGAACCGCATTGGGCTCTTTCTCTTCTGCTTTGGGCTCTTCTTTGGTTTGTTCCTTCTCTGTTTTTAACTCTACTTCTATCCCCTCTTTCCCCGGCTCTTCTGTCTCTTCCTTTTTTGCTTCCTCACCCAGAATTATGTTAAGACTCTTTACGTCCGAGTCCTTGACCTTCATCCTCTTTGTATTGGCGAGAGCATCAAGAACTGCCCCTGAGAAGTTTATAGCGGTTCTCGTATGCCCTTCTGTATGAACCCAAACGTCTGAAATTCCAGCAAGCGCAAGAATCTTCCTTGCTATCTCTCCACTCACAAGGTCTGTTCCCCGTGGTGCCGGGGAAAGAGTTACCGAAACGCTGCCCACCTTTCCTGTAACCCTGAACGGGACAGTATGAGGGCTACCACAGCCGCACTCCCAGGAGCCACAACCCCGCTTTATCTCAACGACGTTGAGTTTTGCTCTCTCTATGGCCTTCCTTATTGTGGGGCCTGCTTCCTTACCCTTTGCTACTCCCACACCAACATAGCCGTTTCTATTACCTACCCCAACTACTACTCTGAACCGCATTCTCCTTCCCGAGTCGGTTACTCGCTGAACTCTGCCGACGTCTATAACCTCCTCGCCCATCATTGGGAGCAGCTTATCGACTATCTCTACCTCCTTTATTGGCGCAGAAAGCTTCATGAATTCATTCATAGTCTTTATCTCGCCACTCTTTACCTTTTCTCCAATGGACGTTCTTGGCATCCAGCTGGAGAAGTCAATCTCCCTTCTGAATTCACCGCCATCCCTCTTAGGTCTCCTTCTTCTCTTAGCATTCATTTTAGCTCTTTGATAAAGACTTCATTATGTTTTCCTTCACTTGTTTGAATTCCTTTGTTATCTTATCGTCCTTTTTGTAGTCTGATATATGCTTTCCCTCCACTCTTTCCTTGGTGGGAGCTATCTCCTCATCCATCGGAATCTCAATACCTCCCTCCTGAACGCCTCCCAGTGTCGAATATATTTTGTTGCCCTTAACTGAAGGGCCCAGACCCACGTCCAGAATTGCTTTCTTTACTCCCTTTGATTTAGCCCTCAGCCCGCAAAGCAACCCAGTTAGGTAAGAGGCAGGTATATTCCCGCTGCCATGGCTCCAGCCAAATTTCTTCAGCTCTGAGGAGTGTGAGGACGCTATGACAATATCGCCATCATCCTTGTAATCTACAATCTGAGCGGTTGTATGTTTGTTTGATTTTCTGATTACAACCCTGCTCCTTCCAGACTTCAGGAGGTCCAGTCTCTTCTTGTAGTTCGTCTTACCCTTGCGTTTTCTTCTGTAGCCAACCACATAGTTTGGACCCTTTGCCATCTTAGCTAACCTTCACCTTATCTAAATGCTCTCTAACGTGCCTCCTTGAATGGAACAAGTTACCCTTTGCCTGCAGGTAGAGCTTTCTGTATACCTTTTTATCAATCTTCCCATCTTCCTTGAGCTTTCTTATCTCGTTCCTTATGGCCCTTATCTTCCTTATCCAAGCCCTCTTCTTCGGCTCTCTGGCTTTGCTACTTCCGCTTCTGTGAGCATGCCCCTTTCCCCTACCCTTCTTCTTCTGCTCAGCCTTCCTTTTGGCCCTGCCCCTACTGACCCCCTTCTCGGCCTTTACTGAGATGTTACCTCTCTTAATCTGGTCTCTAACATCCTCTCTCGTTATTGACTTTGAGACCTCTTCGACGTCCTTGGGGTCTATCTTTATTCTACTTGTCCCAGTCCTGAGCAATTCCGAAGCCATCCGTTTCTGACTCTTTACACTCATTTATAATTCACCCTTCTTTGGATTAAGGATTGCTATCCTGAGTTCATTTGCCAGCTTTATAATCAAATTCCTCTTCTTCCTTCCGACAGATGCTGAGATTATTGCTGCCTCCTTCTCGGACTTTATAGTCTTCAGCTCGTCTGGATTTCTGACAATGACGGGATAATAGCCGGAGGGATGGATTCCCCTCACCGACGCGGTCTTCCCATAACCTATTGCAGGGACAGCACCCTTGCTCTTCTGCCCAACGGCCCTTTTCGAGTCAATTCCCCTGGGCCTTCTCCATTTCTCGTCAAGCCTCTTGAGCTTGTTGAATTCCTGCCTCATGAATTTTGGCTTCCCCTTCCTTTCACTGAACCTCCTTTTCATCAGGGGTTTCTCATCCTTTGAGAGCTCCTTCTTGCCACTGAATTTAATCTTCTCTATCGGTTTCTCCTTCTTTTCCTTCGGCTTTTTCTTCTTTACAGCTTTGGGCTTTTCCTCATCTGGAGATGCACCCTCTTCTTTGGGCTTTGCTACCTTTTCAGCCTTTGAGACTGCATCAGTCTTAGGTTTTGCTATCTCCTCCGTGCTGGGCTTCTCCCCCTTAGACTTTACTACCTTCTCAGCCTTTGAGACTGCTTTATGCTTCTCCTCCGGCTTTGCTACATCATCAGCCTTCGGAGCTACCTTATGCTTCTCCTTCGGGGCTGACTCAGCCTTCTTCTTATGCTTTACCCCCTTCTTCTTCGGAGCCGCCTTGTGCTTCTCCGCCTTTGGAGCAGCGTGATGTTTGGGCTTTGCGGGCTTCTTTGCCTTCTTCGGAGCCTTTGATTCCTTCTTTTCAGTCATCTTATCTCTTCAAGTGCTTTCCGTCCTTCTCAATGATGTAGCAGCCGTCCTGAAACACTCTTGGGTCGAGGTTCTTTATCTTCGTTGCCTGCTCCATGTTGGCAGCAGTCTGGGCCACGTTTTCCTTATCTATACCCGAAACGGTCACGTCTTGGCCCTTTACCTCGACATTAACCCCCTCAAGAATATCAGCCTTCCTTGGGTGCTTTTCTCCAAGGAAGTTCTCTATCATCACTTTATTGCCCTGGACCTTGATACTCATGGGAAAGTGTGAATAGACTATCTTGAGCTTGTATTCGATTCCATCGCAAACACCATGAACTACATTCTTTATGTCGCCCCTTAACGTTCCAAGAAGCGAAAGGTCCTTCCTTCTGTTTGACCCAGATGAAAGAACTATCTTACTGTCCTTTTTTGAAACCTTAATCTTCCCTATCCTTAAGGTCTTTGAAAGCTCACCCTTTTCCCCCTTTGCAGTAATTGAATTCTCTCCAATCTCGACACTGGCGCCCTCTGGAATGTCCACGTCAACCTCTACGCCCTCCTTTGAATCCTTTTCTCTCTTCACCATTTTAGTACACATATACCAGGAGCCTGCCGCCAACCCCGTTCTCCATTGCATCCTTATGGTTCATAACGCCCTTGGGAGTGCTCACGACGAGAATTCCAAAGTTTCTGGACGGCAGAAAACGCTTTTCCCAATCCGGGAATTCATCCTTCTTTACATTATAACGGGGCTTTATGACGCCGCAGTCGTTTATCTTTCTGTTGAGCTTTACCCTTACGCCGCTACCCCTATTATCTTCCGAGAGCTCGAATTCCCCTATGTAGCCCTCCTTCTGGAATACCTTGAGTATTTCTATCAGCAGCTTCGAGGAGGGCCTTATCAGGCACTCGCTCCTCCCGATTCTCTCGTGATTCTTTATGTTCACTATTGCGTCGTTTATTAAATCATGCATCATTTTTAGGCCAAAATAACTACTTACAAAGAAAGTAGTGAAGGTAGATATTGTAAAAGAATATTAATAAATACCTGTTCTGCGCTCTATCTTCTGGGTTTCTCCTTCCTTCCTCTCACAAGTTCGTTCAGGGATATATCATTAACCTTTATGACCTTGTATCTGACTCCGGAGATGTCACCCATCGATCTTCCCTTCCTGCCTCCAATACCCTCTATCATCACCTCATCGTGCTCGTCTATAAATGTTATGGCTTTATTTCTGGGGCAGAAGGCAGTTAATTGTCTACCATTCTTGAGCAATTGAATCCTGACACATTTCCTTATGGCGGAGTTGGGCTGCTTTGCCTCTATACCCACCTTTTCAAGTACTATGCCCTTTGCCTGTGACGCGCCTTCCAGTGGGTCGTGCTTCTCCTTAAGCCTCCTGACTCTCCTTGAGTACTTCTCCTTCTTCCACCGGAACTTATTTCTTAGCTCAGAGAGCTTTTTACCTGCGAATTCTCCATTTCCCATTTTAGAGCGTCTTTATCTTTATGTCGTTGATGTTGTGATGCCTGCTTGCCAGGCTTTTTGCAATCTTTATCTTGTGGCCGCCGTGGCCTATTACCTTCTTCCTGTCGTTTCTGTTTACCTCAACGATTGCAACCTTCTCATTATCGGCGCTATGAATCTTGATCCGCCTGACCTTTATCGGCTGGAAGAGGTTCCTTACGAATTCGGTCGCGTCATCGGAGAATTCCATCACCAATATCTCCCTCCCTGTAGCCTTTCTGACCTTCTCTATGTTCGAGCCGCTCTTCCCGATTGCCAGGCCCATATCACCCTGGTTCACGAGGAACCCCATTATATTCTCGCTATGAACACAATCTTTTATGCCGGCTCCTGTGAGATTCTCGAATATCGTCATGTATCTTATCTCTTCAGAACCCAGCCTTATCCGACTCACTTAACTCACCCCTTTATCATATCTAGTATCCCACTCTCACCCTCATCTATTATCCCTAATGTAGATACTGGAAAAGGCCTCCCGCACATGGAGCCAAGCTCAAGACTGTCGTTTGGTAGCATTTTGTACGGAACGTTGGATAATCTGGAGTAATAAATAATCTCCTCCCCCACATTATTAGGGCAATTGCTACTGACGAGTACTAACTTTGGATTGCTGTTTAATAAAGCCCCGCCTACGCTCTTTGCACCTATTAAAATCTTGCCTGTCTTCATTGCATCGCTTATCTCTGTCTTCAGGTCCTTCATTTCTTCTTCCCCTGACTTTTGACAGCCAGTTCAACTGTTCCCGTGCCTATGGGAATCGGCTGGCCGACTATTATGTTCTCTGCAACGCCTTCAAGCAAATCTACTTCGCCATAGAGAGCTGCATTCAGTATATGCTTCTCGGTCTCCTCGAAGGCGGCTCTTGCAAGAACCGACTCTTTGGTTCCGGAAATACCCTGTCTTCCTACCGCCTGAACCTCCCCCCCAACGGTCATCTGGTCTGCCACTAACATTATGTGCCTTATGTCGACGTCAAGGTTCTGATCCTTCAAAACCTCCAGCGCTTCCTTGATTATTGCATTCCTTGCAGCTTCAATGCCCAGGGTCTCATAAATTTGAAGTATGTCATTGGTTGTGGTTCTTCTCCCGTCCACTCCCTTTATGCCCAAAAACCCCTTTAGATTGGAGCCTTCGGTATATATCACATATTCACCGTTTAACTGCCTGACAAAGACCCGGTTTACGGATTTAATGCCACCCAGCCTCTTTTTATCCAGCTTATCCTTCAGCTTTTTGAGGTCGGAGAGGGACTTCTTCTTTATCACAAGTCTGCTACCCTTCATCTTCTCCTCGGTTAATTTCTCAAGTATCTTCTTGGCCTCACCATCAGAGGTTTTGATTACGAGCTCCTTATTCTTGACATCTATATCTATGTCGCAGACATCCGGCAGGAACGTCTCACGCAACGTATTCGCAATATCATCGACGAATTTCTTATCCTTCGAGTGCTTCTCCTCTATGAATATTATAGTTATGGAGTTCTTTGGGGTCCTCTTGGCATCTATTATCTCTATAAGCCGGGGCAGACCAAGAGGGACCGAGAGCTCTGCAACTCCCGCATAGTGGAATGTTCTCAGGGTCATCTGCGTTCCCGGTTCCCCAATGGATTGCGCAGCTACTGTTCCCACAGCCTCTCCAGGAGTAACGAGTGCCTTTTCGTAATTCGGCAGGAAATTATCCCTCTCTTTCTTATTCATTCCATCCATCTTGCCCTTCACGTTAGTGGAAAGTTCTTCCGAATTCATTCTTGCATAGTATTTCTTCACTGGGTCGATTCCATCCTCACCATAGGTGAACTGGACCAGTATTCCGCCGTCTCCTCTCACAGATTTGTCAGCATGTACCTTCAAATCCTGCAGTGCGTTTATGAGCCTTCTCTGCATATAACCACTCCTTCCAGTCCTTATGGCTGTGTCAACAAGACCCTCTCTGCCCCCCATGGAGTGGAAGAAATATTCAGTCGGACTTAAACCTCTTTTAAAGCTTGAACCAACAAAGCCGCTTGCCTCGGCCGAAAGGTCGCCTTGCTCGAAGTGCGATAAAGTCCTGTCATGATAACCCCTGTCTATTCTTTTACCCCTTACTGCCTGCTGCCCGACCATGCCGGCCATCTGGGTAAGATTAAGAAGAGTACCCCTTGCCCCTGTTTTTGCCATGATTACCGCACTATTTCCTTCAGTGAATTTCTCAGCGATCTTACCTGCACCGTCTCTTGCATTTCCTAACTCCCCCATTATATGATCCTCAAGGGATTCCTTGGCTGATTTTCCTGGAATCATCTTTATATTGCCTTTGTTGTAGAGCTTAATCAGCCGGTCTACCTCCTTCTCGGCATGGTCTACGATATCATCAATCTTAGTAAGTGCATTTTTCGGAAGGTCTTCCTCATCTATTCCTACTGAGAAGCCGAAGTGCATCATACCCATTGTAGCAAGCCGGGTTGATTTGTCTATATACTCTCTAGCAGCATCGGAGCCGTACTTTGTAAACAACTCATTCAAAAGGGGCCCCTTCATCCCTTCCTTCTCTATTATTCCTGTTATAAGTTTACCATTCTTTATGGTGACATAGGCCTCAACATTGCACTTTTCCTTCTTGCATGTCTTACAACCCTCACACAGCTTTCCTTTGTAGCTCAGGTTGAAATCCTCAGGAAGCAGGAGGGAGAATATCTCCTTGCCGGTGAATTTCTTCTTTCCTGGAGGTAATTTTACCGTCCCCTTTATCAGGTCCAGGGCTTCTTCCCTTGTGAATTCTGAACTCTTTATCGTTACCAGGTACATGCCTGATACGTGGTCGTGCTCACCACCTATAATTGGCATCGAGAACCTGGGAGAGATTATGCACTCCTGTACCTTCATCAAAACCTCTGCCTCGGCAATGGCCTCCTGCGATTGTGGCACGTGAAGATTCATCTCATCGCCGTCGAAGTCGGCATTGTAGGGGGCACATACTGCAGCATTCAGTCTTAGGGTGTTGTGAGGTAATACTCTAACCGTGTGGCACATCATGGAATTCCTATGCAAAGATGGCTGCCTGTTAAAGATTACCGTGTCCCCATCCTGTATGTGCCTCTCAACCACATCACCTATATTTAGTGTTTCCGATATGTCCTTTTTGTTCTCCTCCAGCATCCTCTTCCTCCCATAAGGAGTTATGACATTATGCACGCCCGGATGCTTCTTCGGACCATTAAGGACCCTCTTCTTTAGCTCATCTATGTTCCTTTCATTGACCTCCTCCGGAACCGTAAGTTCAAGGGCGATTAATTCAGGAACAGCGACCTCGTTTATGCTTAGATTTGGATCGGGACTGATTACGGTCCTTGCTGAGAAATTCACCCTCTTTCCTGACAGATTCTTCCTAAACCTGCCCTCCTTGCCCTTCAGCCTCTGGGCAATGGTCTTTAATGGCCTGCCGGAGCGGTGCCTTGCTGGAGGAATGCCCGTAATCCCGTTATCGAAGTAGGTGGCTATATGGTACTGCAACAGGTCCCAGAGGTCCTCTATAATCAGCTGAGGAGCTCCTGAGTTTATGTTCTCCTCCAACCTTTGATTAATCCTTAGAATGTCAACAAGCTTATGGGTTAGGTCGTCCTCGGACCTGTCACTCGACTCCAGGGTTATGGATGGCCTTATGGTTATTGGAAGTACCGGGATTATGGGGAGAATCATCCACTCCGGCCTGACCTTCAATCCCAGGTAAGCAAGGCCCTGGTCGGTTATACTCTCGAACCTTTCCCTTATGTCTGTCACAAGAAGATTGTTTTCCCCCTCGTAGTAGGAGTAGGGCCTGACGAATTTTATCTTTACCTGTGTCTCCCCGCAGTAGGGGCACTTGTCCTCGGAATCTGTGAATTTTATGGATTTGTTCCACACCTTTGTAAATTCTTCATCACCCATCTCCTCCAGATTGTATGCCTTTAGCTTTTCATCCGGAATCAAAAGCCGACTGCAAGACCTGCATGTTGCTCTCAGCAGCAAATATACCTCCCTGGCATAGCCAACGTGAATTACCGGTCTCGTGAGCTCGATGTGACCAAAATGACCCTGACATTCACCCAGGCCCCCGCCACATGTCTTGCATCTTATCCCTGGGTCTATTACACCTAACCTCGGGTCCATAAGGCCCCCGTCTACGGGATAACCGTCCTCGTCATAGGTATTGGGCGTATGAACCTTCACACTGGACAGTTTCTGAATCATTTTGGACGAAAACAGTCCAAACCCGATACTATCTATCTTTTTTCTTACAACCATTTTAGGCTTTGTCACCAAGGACTAATTTTGGATGAATGCACATTCCAATAAGTTCGTTAATCAACAACTTGAATGCATAGGCCATCTCGACCCTGTGAGTCGGAACATCACCGCATAGTGGACAGTAGACCTGCCTCCTCTCATGGTCCTGCACCGCAATCAAACCGCATTTAGTGCATATGGGGACTATAATCTTGTCCGATTCGTCAAGAAGCCTGTCCTTGAGCATCATCGATGCCCCGTGGGCAATTAAGCAATCTCTCTCCATCTCTCCAAATCGCAGACCTCCTTCCCTTGCCCTTCCTTCTGTTGGTTGGCGTGTAAGCATCTGCACAGGACCTCTGCTCCTTGCATGAATCTTGTTTATCACCATATGATGCAGCTTTTGATAGTAGATCACTCCCATGAATATCTCTACCCCAAAGGCCTTCCCCGTGGTTCCGTTATACATGACCTCCTTTCCGTTGTCCTTAAAGCCATGCTTCTTGAGCCCCCCCCTAAGACTCTCCTCGGGCTCGTTCTCAAAGGCAGTCCCATTTATGCTCCTTCCCTCCAATGAGCCAGTTTTCCCACCAATCATTTCAAGCACATGGCCCACGGTCATTCTTGATGGAATCGCATGCGGATTTATTATCAAGTCGGGAACAATACCATCCTTGGTGAACGGCATATCCTCATGAGGCACAATCAGGCCAACGACCCCCTTCTGTCCATGCCTTGAAGCAAATTTATCTCCCAGCTCCGGAATCCTCTGGCTCCTTATCCTAACCTTTGCGAGCTTATTCTTCTCTAGAGTTTCTGTAAGAACGACCATATCAACAGTCCCTGACTCCATATGCCTCACGGTGGTGGAGTTCTCCCTTCTCTTCTCCTCCACTATTCCATAGGGGCCAATCTCCTCAAGGAATCTCGGAGGCGAGGTCTTTCCGATAAGTACATCGTCTGTTTCAACCTCAGTCTCCGGGAAGATTACACTATCCACATCCAGCTTCTCATAGGTTTCTTCCGATTGCTTGCCCTCAACGTTTTCGCCGGGAATCTCAAAGATGTCGTGTTGTCCAGAGGGATATCCTCTCTCCTCAGTACTGTAGGTTCTGTAGAACGTGGACCTCCCAAGCCCCCTGTCGATTGCGCTTCTGTTTAGAATAATTGCATCCTCCATGTTATAGCCCTCATAGCTCATTACCGCAACAACGAGATTCATTCCTGCGGGCCTTTTGTCAAATTTGAGACTGTCGGTAACATCAGTCCTTACTAGGGGCGTATGGGGATAATGCATCACATTGGCTCTTGAATCAAGCCTTGTATGATAGTTGGAAGCGTAGATACCTAAACTCTGCTTTGCCATTGACGCGGCCATTGTAACCCTCGGTGAGGAATTGTGCTCTGGATAGGGTGCGAAACTGGAGCTAATGCCAAGAATCAAGGACGGAGAAACTTCCAGATGGGTATGTTCCTTTCTTATAGCATCCCTTTTTGCAGCAATATAGGTGTTCTCCTCCTCCTCTGCATCGATGTATTCTATACGTCCTGAATGTATGAGGTCTCCCCACCCGATTTTTCCTTCTTTCAGGTCCGATACGTCTTTGTCTGTAATCTTGGGTTTTTTGTTCTCAACTATTATCAGGGGTCTGAGAACCCTCCCCTTATCAGCATAGATGTGAATCTCATTGTTCTCTTCGCGATGGCTTATCGATATGGTTTCATGTACCTTGTTCTCTCTCCTGAGGCCTCTCAGTCTCTGGACGAGGAGCGCTGGTTTATTATGCCTGCCAAGCAACCTTCCATTGAGGGTTATGTATGCGTCACTGGGTTTTGAGCCATCCTCCTTCACTCCGAAATCATACAGGTATCTCTCTATGACGGACTCATCCTCATCGGTTGATATTCTCGCACCATTGGCCAGATTCTTAACGAGGCCACAGTTCTGTCCCTCAGGAGTTTCATTTGGGCATAATCTACCGAACTGGGTTGCGTGCAAGTCCCTTGCCTCGAAGTGAGGATGCGATCTGCTTAGCAACGAGGATACCCTTCTTCTGTGGGCTATGGAGCTCATATAATTGGTTCTGTCGAGAACCTGGCTTACGCCTCTCCTGCCGCCAGTCCAGTTTCCTGTTGCCAGGGCATAGCAGATACTCTCAGTCAGGTTGTTACTCCTTACCGCTGTCTTTATGTTAACCTGCCTGTGCCTTGCATTCTGCTTCTCCAGCTGGTATTTTATGTCCCTTGCAATCTTGTTGAAACTTACCCTGAACAGCTCCTGCATCAAATCTCCGGCAAGCCTGAGCCTTTTGTTAGAATAATGGTCCTTGTCATCCGGCTCTCTCTTCTCATATGCCAGTTCCAATACCTTCTTTGCCATCAGGCCAAGGTAAATGGCCTTTGATTTCCTCCCCTTTTCCGTGTTCCCGATGTGGGGTAGGAGGAAGTTATTTATCACCTGATTAGCCCTTGTTGACTGATACTGCTTTGCGTGTCCGGCTCCGGCTCTCTTACCCAAATACTCGAAGGCATCATCATGATTCATATCATTAAGCTCCAGGTTCATGAGAACCTCAAGCTTTGAATCTCCGTCCTCGAAGATATCCAGAATCTCGTCATTACTCATGCCAAGAGCCTTCATCAGAACGGTAAGGGAAATTCTCTTTGGAATCCCAGGAAATGTTACAAATAGAGTGCCGTTCTTTTTCCTGTCCCATCTCTCAACAGTCACTCTTGAACGGAAGCCCTGCCTTACCGAGAAAACCTTTGCTATAATTATATCCTTTCCGGAAATGGTTTCATGAGTGGTTATAATCCTGTTGGGAGCCAGGTCCTCTACGATTATGAGGGAACGCTCGGTTCCATTGATTATGAAATAACTGCCCAAATCTTCAGTGTCTTCGCTGTTCTGTATTAATTCCTCCCTACTCATCCCGTTCAGGAGGCACTTACTGGACTTCAACATTATCGGCAAATGCCCTACCTCCACCTCGACTGAAATACCGTTCTCGATGAATTCAAGAAGAATTGGGGCAGAATAGGTCAGATTTCTAAGCCTGCACTCGAAGGGAAACCTCCTCTCCGGGCCCTGACCGGATTCATTGACTACGGGAGTGCCTACCTTAATCTTCCCCAGCTCCAGGGTGTAATTCTCTATATCAATGGTCATGGGCTCCCTTTCGTCAATCACTTCCTGGAGTCCCCTTTCAAAAAGCCCGTTAAAGGAATCTATCTGGAATTCAACCAAGCCCTTATTGTCTATGAAGTCCGATATACGAATCAATCTATACCCTCCTAAATCACAACCCTATAGTACAACGACTTCCCCGCCGTTGGACTATTCCTCGTTATCTTTATGATATCTCCAACACTGGCTTCGAGACTCTTGATAGCCGGGTCATCGATCTTGATTTTTGGTAATTCGTTACGACTTACCTTGTAAGTCCTTAAAATATTTTCGGCATCCTCAGGAGCCATTGCCTCGTGTTTTGGGACAAATTCGTGTTCCAATTTTATACCTGATAGAAACAGTAACTTATAACTTGTATATAGGCCTTTAAAAATGCCCAAATCAGGACTTGTCGTATATCCTCCTGATTACGTCAGTAGTTGTAACTATCCCCAAAAGCTCACCATCCTCAACCACAGGGAAACCGCCAAGATTCGTATCCCTGACTAGCATTGAAACCGCTGCCAGGTCCTGCCCAGGCTTTACCGTAACGACGCTCTTCTCCATTATTTTTTCAACTCTTTCGCTGAGCACCTCCTCAGCATCAACGCCGTGGAATTCTCCGTAGCCAAGGAACCTGAGGACATCGAATACCGTTACTATTCCAATGAGCCTATCCTCCTGAATCACAGGCAGCCTCCTGAGCCTGTTCCTGACCATTATCTTTGACACGTCGGAAATCATCATTCCGAGGCTTGAGGTAATGCATTCCTTTTGCATCACATCCCTTATGAGGACCCCAAATTTATCGGCAATGGGGAGCACGTCTCTTTCGGTGGCTATTGCTATTACCTTACCTCCCCCCTCTCTGTCGATTATTGGGATAGCACTCGCCCTCTTATTGACCATTATCTCCACAACGTCGTCCATCGAGCCATTCTCGTCCAGGAACGGATACTCCCCCTTCATAATCTTCTGTATCGGGCAGTTTATGGCAGCCAGAAAATTCCCGCCATAGTCCTTCTCTATTATGTTATACTTCTCTCCCCCGCCGAGAAAGTCCAGAATATCTATTGCTGCGACCATGCCCTCAAGCCTTCCCGTCCCTGCATTGGTTACCGGAATCCTCCTGAAGTCGTTGCCCTCCATCAGCTTTGCAACGTTCTTTATAGAATTCAGGGGGTGTGTGCTGACAACGTTCTTCTCGGCGATAAGCATTATATTGCCCTCCCTTGGAGCTGCGTGATGCAATCTGAACTCCTTCGGGCCCCTGTCAAAAGATTTCCCACGCCTGAACCCCTTAGGACTCCAGTCGGGAGACCTCCTGATATCCGATTTACCTCCCCTGTCGTGAACCATCTTATGCCTTGTGCACAATCTTAGAAATCTTCTTCATTATTGCAGTGATGTCATCAGCCTGAAAGATGTTTCTTCCTATGGAAACGCCCATGGCCCCGCACTCCATGGCATCCTCGACCATTCTAAGCAAATCCTCTTCGCTGTCAATCTTCGGACCGCCAGCTATCACTATCGGCACCGGGCAACCGTCTATTACCTCTTTGAAGCTCTTCTTATCTCCCGTGTAGACCGTCTTGACTATGTCTGCTCCCAGTTCTGCGCCAATCCTCGCCACGTGCTTGATGTACTTGACGTCATGCTCGTTGTCAATCTTCTTACCCCTTGCGTACATCATCGCAAGCAGGGGCATCCCGTAGTCGTTGCACTCCTCTGCAACAATCCCAAGGTTCTGCAGCATCTCGCTCTCGTTTTCCGAGCCCACATTGACATGAACGGAAACTCCATCCGCTCCAAGCCTTATGGCCTCCTCCACCGAAGTAACCTGAACCCTGTTGTTCGGGAACGGCGAAAGTGACGTCCCTCCTGACAGGTGCACAATAAGACCAATATCCTTGCCGTAACCCCTGTGCCCGGCTCTTACCATGCCCTTGTGCATCAGAACCGCGTTGGCTCCAGCGTTGGCTATCTCATCAATAGCCTTAGCCATGTCCTCAAGACCCGGAATGGGGCCTACCGAAACTCCGTGGTCCATGGGGACTATCACAGTCTTCCTTGACTTCCGGTCTATGAGGCGCTCAAGCCTTATGTTTTTTCCAAGCATTTTTACCCTCTTTGGGAGGATACAATATTGGATTTTATATTAATTAATACTAGACTTTGACGGTTTATATGCTGGTGTTACAGGGTTATCACTTTCATGATTTCTGCTGGTGTCTGCTGCTG
>JAHIKS010000047.1 GCA_018897475.1 Candidatus Altarchaeota archaeon | reverse complement strand
CCTCGCACAGCGTGCTTTTTGTCCGGGGGTCCAGTCTTTTCTTAAATCTTGCATCGTTTGATATCCCTATTATCGAGAGTGAGCCAGACTTTATCTCGTCGTTTATCCTAGTTAGGAGGTAAACGACGTCATTCAGGCCATTAGTTATCATGTCAATCTCGTCGAGAACGACTACGATGTTAAGGCCGTTGTCCTGAATAACCTTTAGGAGCCGTTCGTACAAATCAGCGGGGTCCATGCCCTTCAGCCCTTTATCGGACCTGTCGGAGAGAGGGATGCTCTTCAGCCCCTCCGTATTAAGGGCCTCGTCCTCCAGAATCTTCAGGAAAACCTGGTATTTCGAGTTCCTTACCTTGCAGTTCATATACACGACTCCTACTATAACGTTGTTGGAATTCTTCTCCGGGTTCTGGACGAATTCCTCCAGTTTCCTGAGAACGTATTTTACCGAGACTGTCTTTCCTGTGCCCGTCTTTCCATAGACGAAGATGTTGTCCGGCTTTTCGTTCCTCAGGACGTGGGCTATAATCCGGGTCAGGTCCCTTATCTCGTTCTCCCTATGAGGAAGCTCCACCGGAACATAGTGCGGAGATAGGATTGAGACGTTCTTGAATATCTTCCTCTCTTGGAGTTCTTTTTCGAATAAATCTTCTACCATTTTTGAATTTTTTTGGTTGAGTTTTAATGGGTGAAATTCGAGGGGGAGGTTGATATTTGGAGGTCACGTTCTTCCCTCCAAATAAATTGCGAGGGAGGAAAGTAACCTCGCAATTTAAGGAGGAGACGAAGCCCCCTTCCTTATTTCTTGAATATCTTTCTTTCCTTCAGCTCCTTTTCGAACAAATCGTCTACCATTTTATAGCGCAGGTTGTTTTTTAACCAAAGAAGTATAATTTATTAAGTAATCCTTTTAATTAACTGGTGAGACTAAAAATGGTGCTTAATAAGATTTTAGGGCGTAAAGAAGAGGTGGAAGAGGAGGATATAGACATAGAGGAGTATCTCAATGACCTAAGCATAAGGGAAGGCAAAATCATCGAAAGGGACGACATCACCTACGTAAAGCCAGTTGACCTTGACAGGGAGGGCGCAGGACTGGCCCAGGCCATGCAGGAGCTGGAGAAGGACAACATAGTCGTCCTGAACGTAAGAAACCTTATGGACAACAAGCTGCTCCTGAGGAAGATAGTCAAGGAGCTGAGGGATGCCTGCCTTGATGCGGATGGAGACATAGGCAAGATATCAGACGAGAAGATTCTGATAGTCCCCAGCGGAATGAGGATAGTCCACAGGGGAAGCTGATTCGAAGGATGAGAATTCTTGGAACTAATGTTGGCTTCATTGAGTCTGTAATCGCAGTATGCTTTCTCGCCTTTATGGCCATTCAGATAGGGGGCAGAGCGGCCATTCATCTTCTCGTCATGAGCCCCGGCACCGTTCTGCTTTTTCCATGGACCGTTATAAGCAGCATATTCGCCCACGCAGGAGTAACCCACCTGATATTCAACATGATTGGGATGTACATCTGGGGGAGCTATCTGCAGTCGATTATAGGGGAAAAGAGGCTGATAAGGGTTTTCTTTGCCGGCGGTCTTCTGGGAAGCGTCTTCAGCGTCCTAATCTATTCAATCTCTAATCCGGGCGTCTATGTCCTCGGGGCTTCCGGGGCCATATTCGCAATTGCAGCATGCCTTGCGATGCTCAGACCAAATATGAGGATTATAATGATTCCTGTTCCCATCCCCATGCAGCTATGGAAGGCTGTATTCGGATTCATGCTGATTCTCTCATTCATTCCCGGAACTGCGTGGCCGGGCCATCTCGGGGGGCTGGTAGCGGGGGCATTGATGGGACACTTCTATAAGAAGGGTGGGATAGGCAAGGCGCCGAGTCATGGATTTAGATTTTCTTAGAGAGAAGAGTCAAGCACTACAGCTGTGAATTCACCAGTTAGAGCGGGGGAATTCCCCAGGGTTAGGACCTATGTTCTATCTCCCAAAATAGTCATTCCAGGACTTTACCTCCATCTCCCTGTGCCTTACCAGGTCGATGGCGTTGGCAGCGGCCAGAGCCCCTGCCACGGTCGTTATATAGGGGACATCCAAATCCACGGCGCTGCATCTAATCTTATAGCCATCTCTCTTCGGCTTCTTTCCAACGGTGGGGGTATTTATGATAAGGTCTATGCCCTTCTCTCTCATCAGGTCGAGGACGTTGGGGCTCCCCTCGCTTATCTTCAGAACCTTCCGGTTATCCACCCCGTTCTTGGCCAGGAAATCAGACGTTCCGGTCGTAGCGATTATCTCAAACCCCATGTCCGAAAATTTCTTGGCTATTGGAAGAAGCACTGGCTGATGCTTTGTGTTAACGCTCATGAATATCTTGCCCTGCAGAGGGAGCTCGTTGCCTGCGGCAATCTGAGCCTTGTAATAGGCCATTGCAAAGTCGTTGTCTATGCCCATGACCTCCCCTGTTGATTTCATCTCAGGACCGAGGACCGGGTCGACATTCGGCAGTTTTATGAATGGAAAAACGACCTCCTTTACCGAGACGTGCTTGATCTTCTCCATTGGATTAAAATCAGTAACTATGTCCTTCAGCTTCATCCCAATCATTGCCTTGGCAGCTATCTTTGCCAATGGAACCCCGACCGATTTGCCGACAAACGGAACGGTTCTTGATGATCTTGGATTAGCTTCCAGTGCATATACCTTTCCGTCCCTTACGGCGTACTGGATATTCAGCAGACCGACAACGTTCAGTTCAAGAGCAAGCTTCTTTGAATACTCCTCTATTGTCTTGATTATCCCCTTCTCCAGGGTCTGTGGCGGAATTACGCATGCTGAATCTCCGGAATGAATTCCTGCCTCTTCGATGTGCTCCATTATAGCTCCAATAAGAACGTCCTTTCCGTCAGAGACGACGTCGACATCGACCTCAACAGCATCCTGAAGGAACTTGTCTATCAGGATTGGGTGCTTCGGCGACACTCTGACTGCCTCCTGGATGTAGTCCTCAAGCTCGTCCTCGTCCTGGACTATCTCCATCGCCCTGCCACCGAGAACGTAGCTCGGCCGAACAAGGACCGGGTAGCTGATTCTCGAGGCAATCTCCTTGGCCTCCTTAAAGCTTTTGGCCGTGCCCCAGTCGGCAGATGGTATCTTCAGCTTATCCAATACCTTCCCAAATAGGTCCCTGTTCTCTGCCCGGTCTATGTCCTTGGGACTTGTACCGAGAATCTTTACGCCGTTCTCGTTTAATGAATGCACGAGATTTATTGCTGTCTGACCCCCGAACTGGACCATCACTCCAAGCAGGTTTTTGGACTCCTTCTCAACGATATTCATGACATGCTCCAGAGTTATCGGCTCGAAGTACAGCTTGTCAGATATGTCGAAATCCGTAGAAACCGTCTCGGGGTTATTGTTTACCACAATAGTCTCAATCCCTATCTCCTCCAATGCGAATACTGCATGCACCGTGCAACAATCAAATTCTATCCCCTGGCCAATCCTTATTGGACCGGAACCGAGAATTATAACCTTCTTCTTGTCTAAGGCCTCTGATTCATCTTCGTGCTCATAGGTCGAGTAGTAGTAGGGCGTTTCTGCATCGAATTCGGCAGCACACGTGTCGACCATCTTATAGGTCGTGTCTATGGAACTCTCCCTTCTCAATTCCCTCAGCTTTTTCTCATCGCCCAATTGACTGTCCAGAAAGCCCATTCTCTTCAGATTCTTTAGTTCCTCTGCATCAATCTCAGTCATATCCATATATATTTGAATTCATTCAATATATTCAGTACACATGAAAACCGATAGGGTAAAGGAATGGCTAAAGGCGCTCATCGATATTCTGAGGCTGAGAAACGGCCTTATGTCGTTCTTCGGAGTTTTGATTGCGGCTGAGATAGCGCTCTATGGCGGCCAGCTTATGCTGCCTATCAGGGCAATAATCGCAGGAATCTCTGCAGCCATGATAACCAGTGCAGGGAATATAATCAACGACTACTTCGACGTTGAGATAGACAAGATTAACAAGCCGAACAGGCCCATCCCATCGGGGAGGATATCCAGGAGCGACGCCCTCATGCTGTCGTTCGCTCTCTTCATGATTGGCCTTGGCCTGGCAAAATATGTGAACGTCTACTGTCTCGCCCTTGCGGGGGTGAACTCAGTTCTCCTGGTAATATACGGCAGATACTCGAAGAAGATGCTCATACTCTCCAACCTGATAGTGAGTTACCTCGTTGCCTCAATCTTTATTTTTGGAGCATTGTCCGTTGTAAATATAGGTGATTTGGGTTCGATGGGTTTGAGGCTCGTGGCTTTACTGTCCTCCTGCGCGTTCCTTATAACCTTCTCAAGGGAGATTATAAAGGATGTTGAGGACATTGAAGGCGACAAAAAGAACTACTGCAGCACGCTGCCCATATGCATAGGCCCGGATAATGCAAAGAACCTGGCAAGGCTATTCATTGCCTTCGCCATAATCCTGAGCCTTGTGCCATTTGTAACGCAGCCAGTTGAATTCGACCTGTTGTCCTATGCCCTCCCAATAATAGCTGCCGACCTCATCTTCATCATATCACTGACAATGAATCCGACAATCTCGCAGAGGATTATGGTTTTCGCCATGTTTCTCGCATTGGTTGGCTTCTCCCTCGGTGCAATAATCCCAAAAGTATAACTTAAATTCTGAATCTAATTATTAGAATATCTATTCCGCCTCAGTAGCTCAGCAGGTAGAGCGTTGCCTTGGTAAGGCAAAGGCCGTGGGTTCGATTCCCACCTGAGGCTTGATTTATGAAAATATCGATTTTTTATACTTCAAATTCCCATATTTATCTAGATAGAGGCTGCCTGGAGGAGCTGTGTATGGTTTCGTCCGCATAGCGTAATCGGGATTGTCTCTTAGGAGACCCGCCTCTATCACTCCCATTTAAACCCAAGCAACTTCTTATCAACCATATCCTTCTGAAGGATTGAGCTTGCATACTTTCTCTTCCTGAATGCTTTCAGTGCAGGCCAATGACCATTAGAAGCAGGCTCGCATTTTCTTCTGACAGTTATCTTTATATCGTGAAAATGACTATGTCCTTTGAACAAAAGTGGAAGAAGTCGTTTGATGGCTCTGAAATCCCCATCCCTGCAAATGTGTATCTCTTCAACATCTTTGAGTGAATCCTTAATGCAGTAGTATATCATTATGCAGTGTATTTTCTCTACAAGATTCGTGACTTGAGTTTTGTATTTTCTAACCTGAGTTTACAGGATAAGCACTTCTGAAATTTTCAAGTGGCTGCATGGCACTGGTTTCGCATCTATTTTTGTAGTGTACATAAAATAATGTCAGTTAGTAATATCTATCGGTAAAGTATTTAT
>JAHIKS010000046.1 GCA_018897475.1 Candidatus Altarchaeota archaeon | reverse complement strand
GTTGAAGTTCTTCTTGTTGATGTGATTGTGCTCATCGGCTGGTGTGAGGACCTCTGATTCGTCAATCATGTCAACTCCGAGTTCCTGGAGAATCTGCGCCTCCGCGAAGTGGCCGATTCTTGCCTTGGCCATGACGGGGATTGTGACTGTCTCGATGATTTCCTGAATCTTGGTGGGGTCGGCCATTCTGGCTACTCCACCCATTACCCGGATGTCGGCAGGGACTCTTTCGAGAGCCATGACTGCGACAGCTCCGGCTTCTTCAGCAATTCTCGCCTGCTCGGCGTTGGTTACGTCCATCACGACTCCGCGCTTCACCATCTTGGCGAAGCCCCTCTTCAGGAGTTCTGTGCCTGTCTTTGCCATCTCTATATAAATTGGATTAGATTAATAAAATCAGATTCTATTTGATGTAGATTGCATTATCGAGATTCTTAAAGTGCTCATCGCTCGTTACTATCTTTGCGTTATTGTTATCTGCGGTTGCCAGAATTATTGAATCCGCCATTCCCAGGCCGTATTTGAGGCTTTTTTCTGCTGCTTCCAAGGAGGTCTTTCCGTCCAGAGGGAGTATTCTGGTGTAGCTTACGATATATGCATAAGATTCCAATGCCTTCTCCTCGTTCTTTTCTCTTTTTATTTTCTTGTAAACCTCGTAAAGGACAATGGAGGGCGTTATATACTCGCTGGTGTTGGCTTTTTTGATATATCTCGCATACTTATCAGCTAGAGGGCCATCGCTAAAATACTCCATCCAGCCATACGAGTCAATCAAAACGGTCACTCTCGTCCCTCAATCCCTTTGCAGTTATGCCTTTGGCGATGCCTCTGGCATTTTTTATGTCGCCAACAGGTATCATGTTTATCGTATTGCCCTTCTCAACAACTACCATTTTCTCTCCGGGTTTTATGCCCATGTGGGTTCTAATTCTCAGTGGAATCACAACCTGAAACTTTGGGGAAACAGTTACAGTATCCATAGTATCACCGTATTACAATATTGGAATCGATATATAAAAAGTAGGATTAATAAAGATGATTGTAGAGCTGGAGGAGTTCCACGGGATTAAGGTTGTGGGGCCTCTTCTGCCCGAACTCCGCGGGAATCTTCCCACCCAGTATGTTCCCTATTCTCTTGTTCTTCTGGTTGAACAGCGAGTGGAGGAAGTTGATGAATTCCTTTGTCGCTACTGACCTTGGCTTTATCTTCACGATGGACGACCATACGTTGGGGACGGGGTCGAAGGCTGACGGGGGGATGGGGTCGAGGATTTCGATGTCTGCACAGCACTGCGCAAGCACGCTGATGAACCGGTAGTTTTCCTGTTCCGGCTTTGCCATCAGCTTCTCCGCGAATTCTTTCTGGTAGACGAGAATCCCCAGCTTGAATTCGTACATGAGAAGTCTTTCAGTTATCTTTCTGGAGATTGAATATGGAAGATTTGAAACCACCTTGTCGAAGTCCGGGAATTCTATTTTGAGCGCAGATGAGTGGAAGGTGTGCAGATTTGCATTGTCCGAGAACCTGGCATCAAGCTGCGAGTACATGCCGGGGTCGCTTTCGATTGCGTAGACCGTGGCTCCCTTTTTGAGGAGTTTTGAGGTCAGGTTTCCGGTCCCGGCACCAATCTCCAGGACCCTGTCTTTCCTGGTGACCTTTGCATGGGCGCAAATCTTATCAATGACCTCTCCGTCAATCATGAGGTGGTGCTTGGGTTTTTGCATGGATTATTATTCGAGCGAGTTCATATATTGTTAGGATGGACTGGACCGGCGAGTATGCAAGGATAGCCAGGGAACTGGGTCTCGACAAGGAAGCCGATAGGGAAGCTGCGGAGGTTCTTGACGGCCTGGTTCAGAAGGCGGACATAGGCCGGCTCAGGATTATTGAGGGGAAGATTGTAATTCTGTTCGGGGCCGGGCCATCATTACTGGAGGACATCGGGAGGGTAAAGTCCGGGAAACTGCACAGGGACAAGAAGGTGGTTCTGATTGCAGCGGACGGGGCCGTCAAGGCGCTGCTGCAGAAGGGGATTGTCCCCGCGATTAATGTGACCGACCTTGACGGGGATCTGGAAGCGATAAAGAAAGCCAACGGCAAAGGCACGGTGACGGTCGTCCATGCCCACGGCAACAATGTTGAGCTCGTGAAGAAGATCGTACCTGAACTGAATGCGCCGATTGGAACCACACAGACCAATGCAACCGAGAAGGTCCACAACTTTAGAGGCTTCACAGATGGAGACAGGGCGGCCTTCCTTGCCGACAGGTTCGGTGCCGAGCTGATAGTCCTTGCGGGGATGGATTTCGGCGACGAGATAGGGAAATTCTCAGGAAGCTATGATAGAGAGAGGAAGCTGGAGAAGCTGCGGATTGGGAAGGGGCTGCTGGAGAAGCTTGCAAGGGAGAGCAGGGCAGGGATTTTGAACCTGACCTCGGGGGGGGAAGAGCTTGCCGGGATTCCTCGCACGTCGGTGAAGGCGCTCAGGGAGTTAGTTTGAAGAAAAGTTTATCGAAGTTGAGGATTCTGTTGTTCTGTATTTGAACGCCCTCGCTGCGGAGGAGTTTTGTCTTATCGTGAATTCCCCGGCTGTATCCCCCAAGGGAGCCGTCGGACTTGACGACGCGATGGCAGGGTGTTTCGACGGGGCGGGGGTTTCCATGGAGGGCGTTGCCAACGGCCCTCGACAACCTTGCGTTACCCAGCGCCCGGGCAATCTCCCCATATGTTGTGACTTTCCCGGAGGGAATCCTCCCCGTCAGTTCCAGAACCTTCCAGCTGAAGTCCATCCTAAGCATTTATATAAGGGTGAATAAATTATTAATGTATAAAGATAATTGGAGTTACGATGACTGAAAAAATAAAGACCGGTGTCGAGGAGCTTGACGTTATTCTGGACGGCGGGCTTCCGAGGGGTCACGCAGTACTTCTGGCAGGGAGCTGCGGGACAGGTAAAACCATACTATCGCAGGAGTTCCTTTTTGCAGGGGCCAAGGAGTATGACGAGGTCGGCATCTATATATCATTGTCTGAGTCAAGGGAGAAAATGATATCGAACCTGGAGGGCTTTGACTTCTACGACACCAAGATGATGGAGCAGAACAAGATAAAGATAGTCGACATAACGCAGGATGCAAGGCTTATGAACCTCGAGCCCCTCACGGTGAACGGGGTAATGAACATGATAAGCTCAATCATCAGGGACAGCGAGGCGAAGAGAGTCGTCATTGACTCCGTAACTGCAATATGCAACAGTCTCGGGAATGAGAAGAATATAAGAGACTTTCTATTCGAGCTCGGACTGCAATTGGAGTATCTGGACTGCACAACTCTGTTTATATCCGAGGTGCCCCCGATGGAATTCACCTACTCCGTCTTTGGAGTGGAGGAATTCATAGCGGATGGAGTAATTCTTCTAAGGGAAATGGAGGACAAGACGGGCAACCTGATAAGGACTCTGCAAGTGATCAAGATGCGCGGCGTGAACCACTCAAGGGCGAGGAACGCCATGGAGATAACACAGGCAGGGATTCAGCTGAAGCCTATGTTCGAGTTATAAGTAGAGAAAAATGACCCTGGCAAGCCATTATGTGTTAAAGGACATGTTGAATTCGCTGGGGGACGTAGAGAAGGCCAAGAAAGTCTTCGAGAAATTCTGCAGCAGGTACAGCGACGATATCGAGCTCATGGACATATGCAAGGCATTCAAGAAGTACATGAAATCAAAGGACTCAAAATCGCTTGAGGACATGAAGAGGCATCTCAAGGAGCTCGTCGACGGACGGAGCATAGACACGGGTGGGGGCGAAAGGCTGTGGTATAAGGACAGAAGGCCCGGAATGAGCGCATAGGCCAATTGTCATGTAAAATTATGAAAGATAAACACGCTTTTATAGTTTATTAACGAAAAATATACATAGAGATATGGTTTATTAGCAAAAAAATATGTGAGAGTATAGTTTATTAGCAAAAAAAGGCAGGTATGGCGATATATAAGGTATGAAATCCAGATAATATACATAAACAACGTATGGTGATACATATGTATGTACATGAGGTAATGACGCGGGGGGTTATAACCATTGAGCGGGACGCGAGCGCCGCCGAGGCCATGAAGAAGATGATGGACCGCAGAGTCACAAGCCTTCTGGTTGAGAGAGGCGGTACCCTGGATGACTACGGGATTATAACCAGAAAGGACCTTATAGACAAGGTTGTTGCAGCAGGAGGGAACCCGCACGAGGTGAAGGTGCGGGAGATAATGAGTGAGCCTCTTTTGAACATAAACTCCAACATAAGGGTTGAGAACGTTGCGAGGCTCATGGCGAAGACGGGCATAAGGCGGTTCCCGGTCCTGGACAACGGGCAGGTCGTAGGGCTTGTATCCAACAGCGACATAATCAAGGCATACGCCCTTGAGCTGATGGAAGCTGAAGGAAAGCAAAACTAACCCTCGCTAAATAAATAGGAAAATACTGTAACAATATGCAGAATTTCTGCCATACAGATTCTACTGACCCGATACAGCTTGCAGCTTCTCTACCAATTGGGACACGAATTCGACATCATCGGGAAACCCTATTCCTCTCTGATACCTCTTCTCGCCGTCGGGGGTGTAGTACCCCTTCGATATGTTCAAAAAAACGTTCTCGTCAGGCATTGCCCTCTTCTTAGACACTTCCAGAAACTTATTCTTCCCGTAATCCAGCGTTTCTATTGCTATAGTCTCATAGTCCATCCTATCCCACCAATTTCAGATTTTAATAATTTTACTTTCCCCTAATAAATAGGTATTTAATACAATAAGCAAGATAATTAATAAAGATGAGAATTCTTCCTGAATCGATTGGTTCCCCACATAGCATTAATTCTGCCACTTATGAATTCAACCGGTTGAATTCAAGAGGGGGGAAAGATGATAAGAAGGGGGGGACGCTTCCCCCCCTTCTTATAAAGATGAGGAAAAAAGGACAGGCGTCGTTGGAATACATGATTATGTTGGCTCTAGCTCTGGGCGTGTTTGCCGCAATTCTCTACGTGAGTACATCTCTCATTATCAGCTCGAGTACCCAGCTCGGGGTGGATTCGGCCGTTAGGGCAGTCCAGGAGATTAAGGAGGCCAGCGACTTCATCTACATCAGGGGCCATCCGTCGAAGACCCAGATAGACGTGAGAATTCCCAGCAACATAGAGGGCGTCTCGATAGGGAATTACACGGTCAGGCTGAGGATATCCGTTGCTGATTCATACACCGATGTTTATCAAGTGAGCAAGGGCAATATGACGAGCGACACATCGTCCATCTGCCCTGATGGAAATTGCAGGGAGGGCTACTATGTTCTCTCCGTGGAATCCCTTCCCTCCGGCGGCTCCCATGACGTAAACATCACCACGGTGTAGAAATGGACAAAAGGAAAGCACAGGCCAGCATGGAGTTTCTCGTTACTATGTCCCTTATCCTCATGATCTTCATCATCATCGGCTTTGTAATCTTCCAGAAGTTCAACTCAACGACCTATATGAAATTCGACATCGAGGGGCAGGACACTGCGAATTCCATCGCCGAGGGAATCAACGGGATGGCAATCGCCGGGGACGGCTATTACCTGTATTTCACTCTCCCGGGCGACATACAGGGCATGCCCTATACCGTCAGCTTCTACGTGAATGAATCGGTGCTCGAATTAAATGCACTGGATATGACCTGGGCCTCGCCCATGTCAACTCCCCAGGTTAACTGCACCATGAGCATATGTTCCTCCGATGACCAGAAAACGGTTATGAGCGTCAACGAAACCAGGAGGATAAGGATTGAGAACGTTGATGAAGTTATATACCTGAAGAATGAAACACTCTGAATTCCCGCTAAGAAAGGGGCAGGCGTTCGTCTCGGACTTCATTGTAGCAACCATGATATTCATGATAGTCCTTGCAATGGTTGTCTACATGTGGGACGAGATGCTTTCAAGGATAGATGTCCTGGAGGGCATCGGGGACATGGAGTGGTCATCCTCCAACGCTGTCGAACAGCTGGTGAGGAGTGAAGGTTTCCCGGAGGACTGGTACCTCGAGCCGGAGAACGCCGAGGTGATAGGCCTGGTCGACTCGGGTTTTTTCGGGGAAAGCGAGGACAGGGTGCTTGACCCCGACAAGGTGATACAGCTGATAAACCTGACGGGAAACAACTACGACACAGCAAGGAACAAACTTCTCAGGAAAGGGGAGTACGACTTCTACATGAATATCTCGTGCCTGAGTTCCTCGAACAGGAGCTGTTTTGACAGCCTGCGGGTCGATGGGTTCTCCTCGGGAAGCGTGAGCTGCCTCAACGGCTTCAACATCGGGGTGCATAACGGCTATACCGGCAGCTATATGTGGAGAGAGGCGGAGAACTATGACGGCGAGTCCAGCACAAGCCTGGAAGCCGGCCTGGACATGTCAGAAGACGCCGGAATGAAGCTCCAGGAGAAGAGCGACTGGCTCTCCTACGACATGGACATCCCCGTCCCGAACATATACTGGGTCTGGAGCCGCTACTATTCCACGGGTGGAGGACCCGCATCCATAGACCTGTCCATCGGGGGCGCAAAATCCTCGGAGAGCTTTATCCAGCAGGTAAGTCTCGGGTGGAAGAAGAGCACCGGCTCCTTTACGCTGGATAAGGGATGGGACACGCTGCTGATAAACAGAACCGGATCGTCGGGCTCGCCGGTCATAATCGACGCCATCATCCTCACATCAAGCCCGGACTACGTTCCCCAGAACACGGAGGAGAGCCACTACGGGAATTACCACCTGGTGGAGCCGACCACCTGCATCATGGGCAACTATACAGAGCAGGCTAATTCCAGCGAAATCGTCTCACGGAGCGCCCTGGCCACCTTCTCGTCAGGGTTAAACTCCACCATAAGGATGACGCTGGTTATTTGGAGTGGCACCGGTACCAAAATTCCTGTCACAACGACTGTAACGACAACGATCATCCCCATAGGGGCGCTGCTCTGCGATATCTTCACGAGCAATGACGGGGAGGTGAGCAGCTACTGTCCGGGCGGAATTGGCGAATATACCTGCATATTCTCTCTCTGGCAACCGAGCAATTCCCATGCCGGGAACTGTAGCTATGGTTCGAGGGACCTCTGCTGCAAGGTCCCGGGAGAGGACCTGACGACAACGATGAGGACAGGGGTCTGCAATGCAGGAGAAGGAGGGGTGGTCTCAATGCACGACACCTCGAATTCCCACGTTGAGAGTTATAATACCGGGATCTATGACAATGACGTCTGCCTCGGAATAGGCGGCGGAGGGCAGATGCAGTGCGGAATATACTCCGGCAGCTGCCCGTCCGAAGGAAATTACGGAGAGGTCGGCTCAATATACAGCACCTCAGATTCCCATGCGGCTCAGTTCAGCTACTACGACAACAAGATTTGCTGCAATGTTACTGTGAGTCCTACGAGTACCACAACAACGAGTAGCACGACGAGCACATTACTAACAACAACTACATCCACCACATCAACAACAACGGTGCCGGCACTGAGCTGCTCGACAAAGGCATCCTGCCTTGGAACTGAGGCGTGCATATTCACGATGTATGATACGTATACCAACAACACACAGGGGGCCCACGGGGCGAACTGCACGGGAACAGGAATCTATGACAACAAGGTCTGCTGCTCGGCCAGCGCCTGTGCCCCGACCTGTGAAGTGGTCAGCTCTCCCGCTTCATGCTCGCCGGGCTATGAGCGGGTCCTCTCATTATACAGCGGGACCGATGCCCATGCACAGGACCCGGACGGCTACAACACCTACACGAACGTGATATGCTGCACAACTGGTGCCTGTGGAGGAATCCTCAGCTGCGGAGTGACGACCTCCTGCACCGATACCTGCCTGGCTTCAATGGCCTCGAACGATGACTCGCATCTGGGAGACTGCAACGCATACACCGACAAGATATGCTGCACAATCAATCCATAGATATTTAAATGAAGAAATTATAAAGAATAACAGAATAAAATGATTAACATAAACATCTCACGCAAGCACATAATATCTTTGGTCTTTATCGTTGCAGTTGCTACATTCATCAATTACACGATTGCACAGGGGGGCGTGCAGAGTCATCCGATAAGCGAGGTTACCAACCTGGATGCTAACGGGGACGGCGTGGTGGATCTTGCGAATAATTCTAATTATCTTGGTGGGCAGCTTCCTGCTTATTATGAAGGTGGGGGTTGTGCTGGGCCATTTAGTGTTCAGCTCAAGGGCCTGAGCGCTGATTGTGATACAAAGTGTTCTTCCCTCGGAAAGACTTGCGCATTTGCGACTTTGGATGGAGGGGGTTATGTACTGGATTTAGCAAGTTGTTCGACAGGAGGTACAAGGCAGTGCGTTTGCTGTGCATAAACAAAATTCCCTAATCAGAATCAGGAATCTT
>JAHIKS010000045.1 GCA_018897475.1 Candidatus Altarchaeota archaeon | reverse complement strand
GATGCAGGTACGTTGCCCGCCAGTTGCTGGAGTCGCTTGTAATGCTAGTACACAAACTAGCAATCCAGCAGCAGACACCAGCAGAAATCATGAAAGTGATAACCCTGTAACACCAGCATATAAACCGTCAAAGTCTAGTATGTAGATGGAATCCGGATCAATACCAACCACCAAGCATTTATGAACGTATGTAAGCAATCTCATGGGATAGCATACATCCTACGTATATTATATTTATTCATTAAATATTGTCACAGATAACTTAATAAATAGGGCGTTATAACTATATTATAACTATGAGCCTATCTCTCCCCAAGCTCGAGGAAATCGGTCTAAGCCGCAACGAGGCGTGGGTATACGCCGCCCTCCTGGAACTGGGTGAAACCAAGACGGGGGCAATCGTCAAGAAGACGGGAATGCATCGCGTCCAGATATATGACGCGCTGGACGCCCTCATAGAGAAGGGGCTGGCTACCTTTGTCATCAAGGAGAACAGGAAGTATTTCCAGGCAACGGAGCCGGAGAAACTAATTGATTTCTTAAAGGAAAAACAGGAGATTGCCGAGTCCCTGATGCCCGAGTTAAACACGATACAGGAGAAGTCAAAGGTACAGCAGCAGGTGACGATATACTCCGGGATTAGGGGGATAAAGACCGTGTTTGACGACATGTTAAAGGAGCTGTCTCCCGGCGGGACATACTACGCCTTCTCCTCGGCGAAGATGAAAGGCATAGTCGGGGAGGATTACTACAATGATTTCCAGAAGCACAAAAGGGAGGCAGATATAAAGGCGTTTCTTATTTATTATGAAGAATTCGCACTAAAAAAAGAATTCAGGAAGAAGGTGTACGGCTCAGTCAGGTTCCATATGATGACCTACTTCCCCACAGACACATACATATACAACGACAAGGTCCTGATAGTAATCTTTGATGCAAACCCACCCTTTGCTATCTTAATCAAAAACAAGCAAACTGCGAAATCATACATGAAACTGTTTAAGGCTCTGTGGAAAAACGCGAAGCAGGCGAAGGACTGATTGATGACCTATTTCTTGCCACGGGACTGGATTACTATCCCTGCGACAATAAGGACCAGGCCGATTACCGATGAGGGGAGAATTCGTTCCCCAACCAGGAAGTAGATGGGGATTAACGACAGGAAGGGGGTCAGGAAGACTATGTTTGACATCCTGGCCGTGTCGCCGTGCTTCAGGGCCAGGAACCAGAACACGAAAGCGAGTCCGCAGGCGAAAATCCCGAAGTATGCCAGGCTCGCGAGCTCGTACAAGGAAAGGGATGGAATTTCTGAAAAGAGCAAGACTGAAACGGAGACGTAGAGAAACGCGAAGGCGTAGTAGAACATCGTCGACGTGAGCCGCTCGTAGTTGTGTTTCTTGTCAAGGGCGGAGAAGATTCCGTAGGAGACCGCCCCCGCGAGGGCAAGGAGATTCCCTTCCAGGTCCGTTATTGACGGGCTGAACGGGCTGCCTCTCGTTACGACGACATAGACTCCCATAAAGCCCAGGAGTATTGCGGCCAGCTTCCGGTGGTTGAATTCTTCCTTGAGAATGGGCATCGCAAGTATCACCAGCCATACGGGCCAGGTATAGTTCACGATGAATGCCTCCTGGGCGGGCACAAGTGCTAGTCCGGCAAAGAAGAGCACGTAATAGAGGAATACGCCGATGAAGCCCATGTAGGCAAAGCGCCAGTAATCACCCGGCCCGTATTCCCTTATTACTGGAAGTTTTTTCTGGAACAAAACGATTACGAACAAACTTGCTGTAGCTATCAGCGACGCGAAGAACAGGAACTGCAGATTGTTGAGGTTTCTCAGCAATAGCTTTCCAACTGCGGCCGTGGGGCTCCACAAGAGCACCGCCATGGCAACGTAAAGGTAGGATATTCTCTTGGCCATTTTATGTGAATATGAGCAGCAGTACCCCGGCCACCATTATGGCCATCCCCAGAATCTCGTTCCTGTAGACCTTTTCATTGAAGTAGAAGATGGAGATGAGGGTGCTGAGAATAAACTCCACCTTCCCGACTATTGTCACATAGGCCACGTAGGCGATGGAAAAGGCAGAGAGCCAGAAGAACGAACCAAAGCCGGAAAACAGTCCGATGAGGAACGGTATCTTTGGGTTCCTGATAATCTCGGACAGCTCATCCCTCCGTTTCAGAAAGATTATGGGAAGGAGCAGCGCCACCTCGATGGGATAGGAGAACATGAGGGCAAAGAGCGACTTCATGAATACCGTGTCAGTCTCCAGGAAAACAAAGGATCGCTTTATGGCGACCGTGGTTATTGCAAAGAGCAGGCCGGAGGTGAGTCCGATGTAGGAGCTCTTCCGTTGGAAGGATTTTTTTATTGAGGTAAGGCCTATCCTCTCCTTCGCAAAGGACGCGAGCAAAAGCCCTGAAAAGGCGATGATTATTCCGAGCCACCCCATGAGGGGAATCTGCTCGGATAGAAAGGCGAGTCCAAGGAACGCCACGAATATCGCCTCCGATTTTATGTATGTGACGGATACCGTGAAATTCTTGTGGTGGAAGAGAGATATGAGGAGCGAGGTTGCCAGAATCTGGGCTATTGCAAATAGAACCACCCAGAAGAAGAATTCCAGCGAGAGAATTCTCACGCCCCCGTAGAGGCTTTTGCCGATGAGATAGCCCACAATAATGACGGGGAGCCCGAACAGGAACCTACACAGGGTGACGGTCTCCGAGGAAAGTTTCCCGGAGAGCTTCTTGTAAAAGACGTTCCTGATTGTCTGCGATATGACAGCCAAAAGCGTGATTAGTATCCAGAGCATGGTGGTTGCCTACTATGTAATTGGTACAACGGGTAAAAATAAGTAGCGGTTATTTCTCCTTCGGCAGGCCAATCCACAGGAATTTTTTATACAGGTTATTCAAGGACAGTAT
>JAHIKS010000044.1 GCA_018897475.1 Candidatus Altarchaeota archaeon | reverse complement strand
GGGCGTCTTTCTTGAACCTGTGATGCGCCTCGGTAATCTCGATGTCGTAGTCCTTCAGCAGCCCTGTTGCCTCCCTGACCAGCTACCAGAAGACATTCACCCCGACGCTCATGTTCGGGGAGATGACCGCGCCGATTCCGGCATTTTCGATGTTCTTCGTTAATTCCCCCATCTGCTCGTCGGAAAATCCAGTGGTGCCCACCACCATATTAATCTTGTTCTCACAAATGATTGCAGAATTCTTTACGCATGCCTCGGGGCCTGAAAAGTCCACAACAACGTCTGGCGTTGCCCTATCGAGGATGTCCATAAGGTTTCCTGCCCCGGCAACATTGACGCCCAGCGGGGAAATTCCCGCCAGGGTGCCGGCATCCTGGCCGATAGACGGGCTGTCATCACTGTCCACGGCAGCAACAACCTGCATGCCTTCGGCTGCGGCGTTCCGAACTATTTCCCTGCCCATCCTGCCCATGCCGAGCATTGCGATTTTTATGGCCATTGCTTATATTATTACGGCAGTAGATATTTATTAATGATGACCTACGCGGTAAAGCTATGGGAACCGGCCAAAAAGAAATACCTGAAACTAAACAGGAAACAGAGAGCGGTTTTTGATAGTATAATCGACAAGGTCAAAGAGAATCCAAAATCGTTTGGAAAGCCGATGCATTTTCCTCTCAAGGGGAAATGGACATACAGGTTTGAAAAGAGGTTCAGGATCGTTTTTGTAATAGATGACAAGAACAAAGTGATAGAGATAGAGGCCATAAAGCATAAAGACGAGTTCTAGGATTTTAAGTATATAATCCACAATAATACATGATGGCACCGATAACCAAGACAGTAACCATAAATGCGGAAGAACCCATTGTTGTTATATCTATGCGGGAGTATGAAAGCATGAAGGAGACTCTAGAAGTCCTCACCGATCCGGAGATGATGAAGCAGATTCGGGAAACTGAAAAGGCCAGAAAGGGAGGTAAGAAGGCCGTTGATTTTGAGAAGTTGAGATTAGAATAATGATGGTCGACGTCCTAATCATCGCCGGAAGTGAGTCTGACAAAGAGATTGTGAAGAAGGCAGAGGGCGTGCTGAAGGAGAACACGGTTTCTTACGCTGTTGAGTACTGCTCCGCGCACCGGGAGCCGGACAGGCTCAAGGAGATTGTTGAGAAGGCCGATGCCAAGGTATTCATCTGCATTGCGGGTTTGTCGGCAGCTCTGCCGGGGGTTGTCGCCTCCATAACAAAGAAGCCGGTCATTGGGGTTCCTGTTGCAGTGAAGCTTGACGGGCTCGATGCATTACTGAGCACCATGCAGATGCCAAAGGGGGTGCCAGTTGCAACGGTAGGGATAGACAATGGTGAGAATGCGGCGTGGCTTGCGATTAGGATTCTGAATTCTGAATGAATGCTCCTAGTTTGATTCTATCTTGTGAAATTCGTATACGTGCAGATAAACTTTTATACTACTCCGACCTAATCATATAAAATTAAACGTGATAAAAATGATACAGGTTGGTGTAGGTCGCTCGGACCTTGAGGACTCTCTTGCTGCCGGTAAGGAGGCTGCGGGAATAGCATGTAGTGAGGTGGGTTGTGGGACCACCTTTTCTTTGATGTTTTGTTCTGTGAAGTTTGAAATTGAGAAGGTGCTGGAAGGCGTTAGGTCTGTAATAACCGGACCGATGATGGGATGCTCGACTGCTGGGGAGATAACCAATAAAGGGGTTTCCACCGGTTCAGTTGTTGTCATGTGCATAAAATCCGACAAGATTACGGTGGGGCTCGGCGTCGGAGAGAACATAGGCCAGGATGCAAGAAAGGCCGGACAGAATTCTGCCGCCTCGGCGATAAAGGAGCTGGGCGAGGAGATGAGAACTGCGTCCCAGATATTCGTAAAGACAAAGTCCGGGAAATTTGCGAACCTGACTCCCTTTTCGATGATAACCCTGCCCGATGCACTTACAGGAGGTGGAGCAGACGTTGTCAGGGGAATAACTGATGTAGTTGGCCTGCACTTTCCGGTGGTTGGCGGCTCTCCGGGCGATGACTTGCAGATGAAGAAGACCTATGAGTTCTGCAATGACAAGATTTATTCAGATGCCGTGGTTTCCGCAGTACTGAGGTCCGACCTTGTGACAGGATTTGGAGTAAGGCATGGATGGCATCCCGTCGGGAAGCCAATGATAGTTACAAAGTCAAAGGGTGGGCAGGTCTATGAGATAGACGGACAACCGGCAATAAAGGCCTACGAGGAATTTTTTGGCAAAGAAATAACGGAGGAGGCCCTCGGGAAGGAATTCTCCATGAATTCCCTTGGAATTCCCGCGTGGGAGAGTGAATACAGGCTGAGGTGGCCCATTCTGAAGAAAGAGGATAGCTCGATAATCTGCGCTGGAGAGATTCCGCAGGATTCAGTAGTGAGGATAATGGAGGGCGATGAGGCATCCGCTATAGCGGCTGCAAAGGCGGCTGCACGAGAGGCAATGATATCGGCCGACGAACCGGATGAGATTGCGGCGTGCATAGTCTTTGATTGCATCTCAAGAAAACAGCTACTTGGAGATCGGGCCGGAAAGGAGATAGAGGCCATCCAGAGCGTTGTCGGAAAGGAAACACCCTTGATAGGATTCTACACCTACGGGGAGCAGGCCCCGACCTCGGGAGCGCCGGCGGGCTTCCACAACCAGACAGTGGTTGTCTACATAATCTCAAAGACGACGGAAGGCGAGATGGTAGCACGCTCAATATAAGACATAATGGATAGAAATGGCAACCTACGAGGACCTTATTATGGCCATAGTCAAGATGCAGGGCAAGGTTATAGGTCGGGGAATAGCGCTGCATCTGGCCAGAGGGGTTCCGGGACTTGAGATAAGCGAGGACGGCGTGGCAGCGACCTATGACGGCGACCCCGTTACCATACTGGAGAACCTTGTTGAGAGGTACAGAAAGGTCGAGCGCGATGTCGCCATAACCCTTGCAAAAAAAGCCATCGAGCCGCTGATAGCGGAAAACCCCAAGCTAAAGGTCCCGGAGGTATTATCCTAGGTTTGTTTTCTTTATGATTAATTGCCCCCTCAGACCGTCCCAGGTCTTCCCGGAGTCCTTTATCTTTATCTTCTTCTTGAATATCGGGCCGTCGATGACAAATGTTTCATATTCGCCGCCCTCCCCGCCGATGTCTATCCCAAATTTCCTGCTGAGCTTTTTTAATTCTTCCAGCGCCCCGGAATCCAGTGTCCTGCCGAGCCAGCTGTCGTCAAGTCCATGAGCTGCAACCCCCACAATAACCATCTCGAATCTCGCATCTATGGCATCTTTAATCAGCTCCCCGTGGCTGTGCTGCCAGTAGGGGGCCATCAGTTCAAGCTTCAGTTCCTTGCAGGCGTTTGAGACGATGTTATGCTGGTAGTTGGAGCGGACAGCCCCCGCGACAATGCCCTCAATGTTGAATTCCTCCTTTATCTCCGCCAGGGAATTCACCATGTCTATGTTCTCCTGGGGGGGCTTCCCGGAGGTATTTCGCTGCACGATTGGAATCTCCATCGCCTCTGCCTGGACCTTGGTCAGCCCTATGTTGGGGTAGTGAAACATATAGCTGTCGTCCCTTTCCGGGAGCATGGTCAGGAGAACGGAAATCTCATGCCCCTCCATGGCTTTGTACATGGCCATGGTCGAGTCCTTCCCTCCCGAAAACAAGGAACAGAGCTTCATATAAACCATCTGGATTGGGACTATAAATCGGCTTTTTCTCCTTAAATGAAAAATTCACGAGGTGAATTTTTGATTTTTTGGAACGTGATTTATTTCGAAAATGACGAATCATAGATTCGTGATTTATTGAGAATTTCACATTCTCAACATTTCATATTCTCAATATATCGAATTTCGATAATATATTTATAATGGGTGCTAATACTAGTTAACCAATACTGTTAGCCAACTGCCAAAATGCCAGAAAAACCCAACTCTCAAGCGATTGGAAATATAGTTATCAGCAAATTAGATAAGTGTAAGCACATCCTCTTTCTCTATACCTCTGATGAAATTGGCAGTGATGTATTCATCCCATTCCTGCAGTATGGAGTGGATAATGGAGGCTCCTCTGTATATCTCTCGACCGGATTTACGGACAGTGAGATTGAGGAGAAATTTAATGCTATCCAGCCCAGGAGCAGATGTGCTGCCTTCTTTGCCTATGGTGACATCAATAACCTCAAGGAGAAAATATCAGACCTATGCAGCAGATCTCCAGAAGAAAATCTGCACATGGTCATTGACTATAGTGTCACATCCCCCTTGGAGCATAGCGACGTAATCGAGATAGAACGAATGTTATCTAAGATTAAAAATAAACGAGAGTCAGTTTCCATGATAAGCGCCTTCAATACCACACCCCTCACTAATAAAACCTTATCCGAATTATTGAGGTTTCACGAGCAGGTTCTAGTAAGCTCGGAGAATGGTGTGACAACACTTATGGGTGGCAGAAATCTCATAACAACGGATGAGCCTACTGTTAACATACTACCTAAGAAAATGCTGGATAAATTGGTGAAGGACAACCTGAGAGTATCGATTCTATCCCTTCTGAGTAAAAGGGAGCTGTCTGGCTATGATATGATTGGGGAGCTAGACCGGAGATTCAGAATCAGGCTAAGTCCTGGGACAATATATCCCTTGTTGTATTCCCTGCAGGAGGCTGGCCTGATAGAGGTGAAAACCAACCCGGGAAACGCAAAGAGGAAAAATTATGGGCCAACCGAGAAGGGAAAAAGGCTGATAGAGAATGAGATTCTGGACTTTCTCACAGCCAAGAAGTATCTTTCTGACTTCATCATGAAGGGGGGAATTCACTGACTGGAATTCTCCTTGGGTTGAATTCCGGCAGTTTTCTAACCAAGAATCCCCTCTACCCTCCTGATCAACTCATCCTTCTCAAATGGCTTGAGAATATAGCCTGAGAGCAGGTCCCGGAATTCCAGCAGCTCCCCTCCGGGATTATCATCTACAGTGAGCATAACAACCTTTGTTGAGTCTATGATCCCTTTATCCTTAAGTCCCCTGAACGTATCCCACCCGCTCATGTGGGGCATTCTCACGTCTAGAAGGATGAGGTCTGGTTTCTCCTTTTCTACGCTATTAAGGCACTTTTCCCCGCTCTGTGCAGTAACTACTTCGTAGTTTGCAGACTCCAGCACTGCTCTGACCACCATCAGGGTTGCTTTGTCGTCATCCACGACCATTATCTTTTTTGTCATATCGATTTTTAAATTTTATCCGATAAATATCATCTAATTGGGATATTGAAATGAAATTCGCTTCCCTCACTAGGCTTGCTTTTTAGCCAAATCCTCCCTCCATGAAGGTCAATGATCTCCTTGCATATGGCCAGGCCTAGGCCCATTCCTTCGAATTCCCTGCTCGCTGACGTATCGACCTGATGAAACTTGTCAAATATCCTGCTCTGGTGCTCTATTGGAATTCCAATGCCATTGTCCTTTATGTTGAAATGCACGCTCCTCTTGCCCTCTTTAACGCTTATCCAAATCATACCGCCATCTGGAGTAAACTTAATCGCATTGCCCATGAGGTTGCTAATGACCGTTCTTAGCTTTTCCTTGTCGCCTCTTACTACTAAGGAGGGGATATTCTTCTTGTAACTAACCCTCATATTCTTCTCATCGGCCTTTGGTTTTAATTCCTTCAGCACCCGGTCAATGAGCTAGGTTAGGTCTACCTTTTCAGTACTCAATTCCACCTTTCTAGACTCGAGCTTTGTTATCTCCATCAGGTCGTCAATCATGGATTTCAGCCGCTTGCTGCTTTCCAGACATATGTCCAGCACCTTATTCTGCTCGTAATTTAG
>JAHIKS010000043.1 GCA_018897475.1 Candidatus Altarchaeota archaeon | reverse complement strand
GTCTGGCGAGACCTTATGTGGCTCCCGCCCCTATAAGTGTCTCGCCTTCACTGTCAGAGGCCGAGAACCTGTTATTTTCTTTTGCAGGAACGCCCGCTTTGAAATTAAATAGGGCAAAACCCTAATTGGTTGTTTTGTGTAGGCTCTTATGGCCCTTGCCCTGGAGGTAAAAAGAATGGATGCAAAAACTGAACTGGAAGGAAACTATCTTAGGCATCATCCGTCTGAGAAGGAACTAGATAGATATGAGCAGGAATATCTTGAATGCTGTTTGATACCGGAAATAGAGGGGAGGCACTACAAAAAGTTAGGCGCTATGGAGAGGCATAATCACTTTTCCGGTGCTCTCGCACAAACATTTTGATGCTCTGCGATAAAGAGGTATAAAATTGGTACCAAAAATAGTAAATAGAAATTATAGATTTAGAATCTATCCAAGCAAGGCCCAGGAAATGAGGATGCTGGAAGTCCTTGATGAATGTAGAAAGCTCTATAACTACTTTCTTGGAGAGTGGAAGAAAGCCAATAAAGTTCTTCCGCATTATGACCTACAGGCTCAGATTCCCTCATTGGTGAGGGAATATCCTGCGCTGGAGAAGGTCTACTCTACAGCAAGACAATATGTCCTTTGGCAACTCTATTCCAATCTGAAGGGACTTCGAGGGTTAAAACAAAGAGGTAGAAAAATCGGAAGTCTCAGATTCAAAAAATATGGAAGAATGAAGACGTTTGTTTACAATAAGTGTGGTTTCAAAGTTATTAACAATAGATTGTATTTGAGTAAGATTGGAGATATGCCTATCAAACTACACAGAAAAATAGAGGGAAACGTAAAACAAGTAATTATAAAGAGAGAACAAAGCGGAAGATGGTTTGCTATATTTTCCGTAGAAACTGAAGCAGAAAAGTTAGGTACTACTGATAAAATGATTGGTTTAGACCTCAACATAGAGGTCTACTTGACGGATAGCAATGGGGAGGAGGTAGATCATCCACACACCCTCCTGAAACTCGAAGAGAAATTAAAAAAAGAGCAGAGAAAGGCAGAAAAGAAAAAGAAGGGCTCAAAAAACCGACTGAGGCAGAGTAACAAGGTAGCAAAAGTACATGAAAGAATAACTAACAGGAGGAGGGACTTCCTACACAAACTAAGCAGATACTATGTTGATAATTATGATTTCATAGCTGTAGAAGATTTGGCGATAAAGAAGATGATAGAATCCTCCTATAATTCCAAAAACAAAGTAGATTCCGCATGGTCAACCTTCATTCAGATGCTGTCCTACAAGGCGGAGGGTGCTGGTAGGACGCTTGCGAAGGTAGACCCAAAAAACACGACACAAAATTGCAGCGGGTGCGGTAGCTATGTCTACAAGCAGATTTGGATTAGAACTCACAAATGCCCTGCTTGTGGACTGGTTATGGACAGAGACCACAACGCTGCGATAAATATATTGAATAAGGCTCTCAAAGAGGTAGGGTCGGTGCGACCCGAACTAACGCCTGTGGAGATGAGACCTCTACTCCAGAATTTCGGTTCTGGGGCATGTCCCGCCGAAGAAGCAGGAAGCCTACACGCTTTAGCGGTTGGGTAGCTCACAATAAATACCCGTCTAGGTAGCTCACAATAAGTCACCGTCCTGGTAGCTCAGAATAAAGCACTGTCCTGCATGTAATTCTTTCCAAGAACCAGGGCAATCTCCGCTTTTGTCAGCTCCCTGCCCAGATAGGCCGCATGTTCTGCATTTTCTACCAAACCCCTCTTTGTTATCTCGATATAGAGGTCCTTTGCCCGAGTTCCCCTAAATCTCAATCCGGGGTCATTTCCTCTTAGATATATAATATTGATTTTCCCATCCTCCAGATAGACTCTGAATTCAAATGTATCAATTCCGGATTCTTCACCCTCTTTCACATCAATTGGTTTGATTGCATCAAACCTTTGAGCATCTACCTGGGGCACCTCCTTCTTGTCCTTCAGCATCAATAAAGATATTCCCAAATCCTTGGGGGCCTGCTTCCGTGCCTTCGCAAGATAGGCCATTTTCACAGCAGTTGAAAGCTCTCTCACAGCCCCGAAGGTCTTCTTACTGGCTTCAGTAGTAAAGAGCAAATCTATCTCCAGCTCCGATGCCATCGAAGCCAGCAGGGCATTAATACCTGGCGAGTCGGCATCCATCAGCTCCGTGACATTGCCGGCGCCCATCAGCATAGGAACATCGGGGTATTCATCCCTGAATCGGACGTAACTGCCTAACGAACCCACAAGCCCCAGGTTCGGCGGCTCCAGAACCGGGTCGACTATGAAATTCTCAACCTTCCCCATCAAATTCTCAAGTATTTTAATTCTATCATCAACATTTTTAGGAAGTTTCCCATTTTCATCCCTGGGAATTATCACTGCTGGAACATCGAGTGAATCCGAGATTTCATAATTGGTCAAATCCAGGCTGAGGACAAGGTCGACCCTCGCGTCTACCGCCGCAAGAATCTCCCTTTCCTGTAATGAATCGATTGCTACCGGCAGGTCCGTGGAATCCCTGACAGCTCCGACAATCTCTGCAACCTTTGCAGAATTATCCTCCCCTGCAACCATCCCTATGTCGATTATCTCTGCTCCGGACTCTTCATAATATCCTGCAATTCTCTGAATATCCTCCTTGTTCAGCATAGGAGCGTCGGGAATCTCCGCTATGACATGGCTGATTCCCGAGCCAAGGAATATTTTTTCACCTATTTTCATCGAGAATTTATCGGGCTTATAGGCCCTATCCAGTTCTTTTTCAATCTCCTTCTTTATTTCATCCCCAAGAATCTCATCCGCCGGAATCTTCGCGGACAACTCCATTCCAGACGAGACCTTCTCCAGAACGAACGGCAAATCCACCAGATTTCTTGGACCCTTCCAGGCCGGAATTCCCAATTTTTCCTGAATTACTGAGACATCACCTCTCACAGCACCCGGTACGATAATCATGGAGATTCCATCAAGATTTTCTCCTGATAACTCTTCAAGAATCCCCTTTGCCGATAATAGTGCCGCCACATTCTCGCTGCAGGAGTGAATTCTGACGGGAAATTTTCCGGCATACTCCTCCACCGCCTGGCTGGCGTTCCTTCCAGTAACGAGCAAAATCCCCTTTTTCATCTTTACCATAGATTATTAACGGTATGATTGAGATAAATAAAGACTCCCTGGAGGCGAGAATCCTTAAGATACTGATGGTAAGGTATCCAATCACGGCCAAGGAGCTCGGCACCGAGCTTGGGGTAAAGGGGAGCGTCCTGAAGCCAGTCCTCCTTGAACTGCGAAGGATGCGAATCCTCGACTTTGACTTTCTGCCTGACAAGACCTTCATCAGGCTCCTTAGGAACGACTTCAGCTTTGTTGGCATCAAGGTCGAGCAGAGAAAAGGGATTGTAAAGAAATCATCTAAGCAAACGGTGAAAGACTATGAAGGAATCGCTTATACGTGAAATGCGTAGCATTTCTCGTAAATTATAATCCACAGGATTACAATTCCGCTAATTTTTACACCCTCCCTCTGAATAATTACCATGACCTATAAAGCAGAGGTTCGGATTCAACTGAAGCCGGGGGTGATGGACGCCGAGGGAGAGACGGTCCAGAAGTCCCTCCAGCTCCTGGGCTTTCCTGTCAAGAGCGTGGATTCTGTCAAAGCATATGCGATTGAAATAGAGGCGAAATCTGAAGACGAAGCCAGAAAACAGGCCGACCAGATGTGCAAGAGGCTTCTTGCCAACCCGGTGATTCAGGATTATTCTATCGAGATAGAAAGTGGTTGAATCCTACAAAGAACTTCTCAAGGGAGTCCATGAGATAGAAATTCTCAATTCGAGCGAGAAAGATTTGCAGAGAATAAGCACTGAACGCTCCCTCGGCCTTTCTACAGAGGAGATGCTCAAAATCCAGGGCCACTTCAAGAAGGAGGGCCGGAACCCCACGGACATTGAGCTTGAGGCATTCGCCCAGTCATGGAGCGAGCACTGCTGCTATAAAACATCAAAGCCAATCCTTGAGAGAACAGTATTCAGCATAAAGGCCCCGCAGAACATCTGCGTAATATCCGAGGACGCGGGAGTTGTAGACTTCGACAAGGACCACGCCTACGTTGTTGCATTGGAAAGCCATAACCACCCCTCTGCTCTGGACCCCTATGGAGGAGCTGC
>JAHIKS010000042.1 GCA_018897475.1 Candidatus Altarchaeota archaeon | reverse complement strand
TTTTATGCTCCCATTCATAATATCCATTGCATGTGCCTCCTTTTATCTATTATTAGATATTAGGAGGCTTCCAGCTTATCTGTTTCGGTTTTCAAAGACTATAAAAAGAGATCACGTTTGTGTCAAACTCAGGCTGCATCAATTCTTGGGGTTCCGAACAGCTTTGTAGCAATCACAGTGATAGCACTGGGTACATCACTTCCCGAACTCTCGGTTGCCATAATATCCGCAAGAAAGGGGCTCGGGAACATGATTCTAGGTAATATAATAGGGAGCAACATAGCGAATATTGGCCTTATTGTTGGTGTCTCGGCGCTGATAGCTCCCATACCGATATCGATACTTGAGCTGGCAACCATAATTCCGTTCATGCTCCTCATGACGGTGCTCTGCATAATGTTCATAAGGAGCGGCTGGATTATCAGGATGTTCGAGGCATTCAGCTTTATTATCCTCTATCTCGGGTTTATAATATGGATTATTCTCAGGGTTGGCTCAGGAGCGGGGCTGTAGCGGAGCCGTGTCTTAGAATGATAACCTTTGCCCCGGGGCCTTTTTCCTTCAGTGCTGAATCAAGAGAATTCTGTAGGTCCTTGGATGGCGTAATGAAACATTTCTTGATTGTTTCATCGTCCAGGGAGGTTACGGCGCAGATTCTTGAGCACGAAACAATGCTCAGAATCTTCGCGGCCTTGTGATGGCCAAGGACATAGTTGTCATGTATCTCCTTGAATAATTCCTCGGGAATGTCTGACTTACTAAGCAGGTCATAGAATTCAGATGGGCCGATTCCATCAATACATTCAGAAACAAGGATGAGAATTCCTCCTTCTTTCAATGCCATTTTTCCATTCTCAATGGACTTCTGCGACTGGTACAGATTGATGTCCATCGGCGGCTGGGCTACTGTTATTACAACCTCGGCCTTCTCTTTTATGGGCACACAGTATATCTCCTTGCATGATTCGACAGCCCGGTAGAAGGAATCCTTCCATTCTCCTGCCTGCACGTCGTATATGTCGCTGTCCCCGTCAGCAACCAGGTTGATTGAGAATATCTCCTTCTTATCTGCCAGCATTCCGACTGCCTCTTCCATGTCCTCGTGGACCGGGTTTCCTTTAAGCCTGCAGTTCTGTGACTCGTCCCTGAGAGCGTACCTGTGGTTCTGGGCTATCGTTTCATGGGCACAGATGCCGGGGAAAAAGCTCTTCCTTCCACCGCTATAGCCGGCAAAGTAGTGCGGCTCGACGGAGTTTATGTTTATCAGTTTGTCGAATTCAAGTGCCTTTTTGTTTATGGAAACCTCTGTTCCTCTTGATGTTTTTCCGATAAATTCAACTGGACTTTCTTTTGCTTTATGAATAAAAATATTGTTCCTGAATTCGTTCAGATTTTCCTCGCCGAAAATCCTATTGAGCTCTTCCTCGGTGGGCTCCCTGTGCGAGCCGGTAGCCACAATGAAGTGGGGGTTCTTATCTTTTATCTCATCGTGGATTGAGTACAGAAGCTTTGCCGTTGGTGTTGGCCGCTGCCCGTCATTGACTATAAAGAGTATTTTTCCATTTTTTATGAAATCAGAAAACTTGGTGCCGAGGGCCTTTCTTACCAGTTCCCCCTCGTCCTTCTTCTCGACCTTCTTTGGGTCGATTACAGCGAGAAGATTCTGGTCGGGGACCTCTATTTCCTTTTTTCCTCCGGCATAGTCTATCTCAATGTTCATCCTTGTAGATGGAGTTTCCTTCCGAGTCTATGGCAACGACCAGGGGACCGAGATTCTTGGCCTCGAGGACCCAGACCGCCTCCGGCACTCCGAGCTCGAGCCAGTGAACGTCCTTTACTGCCTTGATGGATTTCGCCGCAAGGGCCGCGCAGCCCCCGGTCATGGAGAGGTAGACGCAGTTTCCCTTCATTGCATCGACGACGGAGGGACTCATTCCTCCTTTTCCAATAATTGCGAAAATTTTAAATTTTTTAATAAAATCAACCTCTAGTGAATTCATCCTGGAGCTGGTGGTGGGCCCAATTGATACTATCTTCCAGCCATCGCCTTCCTTCTTTGCCAGGGGTCCGGCGTGGAAGAGTGCTCCGTTCTCGATATCAACGGGGAATTCTCCGTCTTTCAGTGCCTTTTGATGGGCCTTGTCCCGTGCAGTCACTATCTCGCCTGAGATATAGACCATATCACCGGTCCTCAGCTTGAGGATGTCCTCCTTGCTGAGGGGGGTTCTGAGATTCATCGTGTTGAATCCTTCAACTTCTTTGCGAATTCTTCCAGCTCATGTAGAATTTTCTCTTTGTTGTCCGGGTTATCCTCTATGATTCTTACGAAGGCGCTTCCCACTATTACACCATCAGCGCCGGAGGCAAGGACTTCTTTGACATGCTCTGGCTTTGAGATGCCGAAGCCCACTGCAAGTGGTATTTTGGGGTTCTGCTTCCTTATCCCATCGAGGGTTGGTTTTATTCCTTCTGAGAGGCTGTCTCTGGCTCCGGTGACTCCGAGGAGGGAGACAACGTAGAGGAAACCGGTGGCGGAATCCAGGATTTTCTTCATTCTCTCCTCGGTTGTTGTGGAAGCAACAAGGAATATCAGGTCGATGCCGGAATTCCTGCATTCCTTCAACAATGGCTGGGATTCCTCTATCGGCAAGTCAGGGACTATCAGACCGGAGATTCCGGAATTCTTACAATCTTGGGTGAATTTATCAAGTCCTCTTTGAAGAATGAGGTTATAGTAGGTCATACATACAAGAGGAATTTCAGAATTTACTTTTTTTACGATGTCGAAATATACGTCAGAATTCATCCCTGCCTTCAGGGCCCTGCCCCCGGACTTCTGGATGGTGGGCCCATCTGCTATCGGGTCTGAAAAAGGCAATCCAAGTTCCAGGATGTCGACTCCACCCCCGATCAGGGCGTTCGCTATATCGACTGTAAGCTCTGGCGAGGGGTCCCCGGCCATCACATAGCCGATGAGGGCGCCCTCTTTTCTCTTCTTGAGTTCTGAGAATTTTTCCTGAATTTTCACTTTGCTCTCCTTGCTAAAAAGGTGGAATTATCACCTAGGTGAATTCTGAATTCACCCTCCAGCAAGTCTTTCTCCTTTATTCTAATCCAACCACTACCACAGGCCGGATCACATTCATCGTTTCCGTCCCATGTAAATTCAAACCTTTTTCCGTCGGTATGATTTTCAACTCCTATCTTAATGACTTTTTACATAATGGACATGATGTACTTCCTCTCGAAATATAACATGCTCGGCATATAAAATGCCCATTTGGACACACTTTTCCTCCAAATACATCCGTTTCTTTGCCACAAGCATCACATTTTCTTTTTGGCATTTTTTATCACCTCCATTATTCATAATTAATTCATTTCTCTGTGAGAGCAGGATATTCATTGTTCACACCACTATCCAACTTTTTTCTATCTCCCTCCCTTGTGATTTTTTCCCTATCTGCCATTTTTCCACTCACCTTCTGAATTTCCCCCTCGATGTATCCCTCACTTCCACACCAAGGACACTTGAAAAGGTGTTTATCCTCCCTCTCACACACACCACCACTACATGAAAGTTTTCCACATTCACACCGTACAAAAGCCAGCTTGCCACCATCACAATAGGGACACTTCAGGCTATTGTAATCCATTTTCTCTATATCGATCTCCATTGCCTTTTTTGGAACAGTAGATGACATGATAGAGTTTGAATGCGATACTGTATCGTCTGTAACTATCTTAACCACTTTATAGAGTTTGTCTTGATGTTCTCTCTCCAGAAAAACTGTGAACTCTCGTTCGGTAGATGAACATCGAAAATCTAACCTTAATGACTCAGAAGTGGGTATAACACTAACAGTTTCTTTTATATTGATATTGGTACTTCTGCTCCTTATCCTTTCCAACACTTCCTTTTGTTTTATCTTTACTATGTCTGCCATTTTAATCATCCCTTATGATTCCTTTTCAATTAAATAAGGGAGTTTCTTTATAATATCCTTTGCTAGCATTTTTGCCGTTTCTTGTGGGATATCTAAACGTTGCTGAAGAACAAAATCAAGGTCTCTGAATGAGACTATGCCCTGTGCAACATCCATAATAGTATTTTCTATTTGCTTGTAATTGGTTTCATTAAGTCGTTTATCAAAGTCATCGTAACTAATCAAATGTCGGCCAAAAGCATCAGGCCCTCCAGAATTTCCAGTAGATAAAAAAATTTCTCCAGCTTTTATGTCATAACTACATCCTGAATATACATCCTTTGGTTTCGCAGTTTCGATATCCATATCACCAAATATCGCCGATAAATCATCTGTCAATCCATATTTCTCCATCAATTCAATGATACTATCATCAGCACCATCTTTGAAAACAATCCTATCAGACATCTATATCACCTCCTTTGTCCGGTAACATCTTTGCCATCGATGTAATACCTTGCTCAAGTTTGTCTCTTGTTACCTTAACTGACAATTCGGTTTTCGATGCAAGTTTTGCAAGAAAATCCCTATCTGCGTCATCAGTTCCGATAGTAAGTATGTCAATTCCATTTGCTTTTGCTTGTCGAGCTGCCTCTACTGCGGCCCCCTGAGAGTCTGGCATTCCATCCGTCACGATAACCATCACACGATACCCTTTTCTACCTTTCAGCTTCTGTAAAGCGAGCAGGATGGCATCTGTCATATTAGTACTGCCACTGGCCTTAATTGTATTTAAGCATTTCTCCAAAACTGAGATTTCCCTTTGCGGTTCACAGACATGAATGGCGGATGATCCGAATTGAATTAATCCAACAGAGTAGCCCTTACCTTGTGCTTCTACTACAAAATTCATTGCCCCTTTTTTAGCTTGAGTAATTTTTCCCTCGACCATCATACTGCCTGAACAATCAAGCAGAATATACACAGAACCAATGCCTCGCACAAGACCAGCTACATCAATATTAGCACTTCTTTTTCGTATCCTCTCTAAAACATTTTGCTGTTTTATCTTTACCAAATCTTGCATTTAAATCACACCCCTATCG
>JAHIKS010000041.1 GCA_018897475.1 Candidatus Altarchaeota archaeon | reverse complement strand
TGGGAAGGTAAAGGAGAACATCGACTCGGGGGCGTTTCAGGCGGTGCAGATTGCAGGCATCGAAGCACTGGAAGGCCCTCAGGATGCCGTAGCAAAGAATATGAAGATTCTCCAAGAGAGGAGAGATGTCATGGTCGATGGCCTGAACGATATCGGCTTTGAGGTGGACAGGCCTAAAGCCACCTTCTACCTCTGGTTCAAGATTCCCCCCAGTTACAAATCATCTGTTGAATTCTCCCAGGCACTTCTGGATAAAACTGGCGTAGTGATGACACCCGGCGTCGGTTTTGGTGAGTATGGTGAGGGCTATGTGAGATGCGCGATAACCCAGAACAAGGAAAGGCTGCGGGAGGTAATCGATAGAATCAAAAATTCCGACATAGTGAAATGATAGTGACGATTGGCGGTTCGGCGGGCTCCGGAACGAGCACCCTTGCGAAGGAAATCGCTTCCAGGTTCGGTTTGAAGCATATCTCAGCTGGATTGATAATGAGGGAGATGGCCAAAGAGAAGGGCATGGATTTGCTGGAATTCTCAAAATTTGCAGAAGAGAATTCCCAGATAGACAATGAGATTGACGAGGGGCAGAAGAAGATGGCGGACGGAAACTGCGTTGCTGAGGGCAGGCTCTCGGCCCATTTTCTTGAACACGACATCAGCGTCTGGCTGACTGCTCCATTGGATGTAAGGGCTACGAGAGTGAGCTACAGGGAGAATATATCCCCCAAAGAGGCTGAGAAGAGGATAACCGAGAGGGAAGCGAGCGAGAAGAAGCGGTATAAGGAGTTTTATGATATTGACATCTCTGACATGGACAGATATGACATAATCCTCAATACCGGGAAATTTGATATCGACTCCATGGTCAAAATAGTATCATCGGTCATAGAGAGCCTCAGCGATAAGTAATTTAAGTAACCCCCCAATATCTTAATATGAAGGAAAAAGCTCAAACCTCGCTGGAATTCCTCATGACCTACGGCTGGGCGATTCTGATAGTTCTCGTCATAGTCGTGGTTGCGTGGCAGTGGGGCTTCTTCAACCCGGGCGGCGTTGTGAAGAAGGGTTCCTCTGGTTTTTGGGGCGTGAAACCCATGGATTTTAGCTACAGGGTGAATGGTGACCTCGAGCTTTCCCTGAAGAACGGGGTCGGCGGGGGCATTAATATAACGGAGGTGGTGGTAAGGGGTGGAAGTGTTACCTATACTGATACGCTGGTTACTCCCTTAAGCATTTCTCCAGGCTCCCAGAGCACCTACTCCCTGTCGGCAAGCACATCAGGGCTCCAGGGCGGGGGCATGGGCTCGAGCTATGACCTGTTTCTCTCGATAGAGTATAACGACTCAAGAACGCAGGAGTTTTACAGGAGCTCCGGGAAGATATGGGGTTCCATAGAAGCAGTCTAGACATATTTTACAGGCTTCAATGTGTCGGCCAGCTCCATCGCATTATTGAGTCTTCTGTTTTTTGACGAGTATATTGTAAAGAGGGCATCTCCCTTATCTACAAAATCACCTGGATTTATATGGAGGTAGAGTCCAGACGTCTTGTCTCTTGGAGCTCCAGCAGCCCTTGCGATTGCGGAGATTTCCTTGTTATTGATGAATTTTACCCTGCCCTCCCCATCCGACTTGATTGTCTCCTCCTTCTTGCCTATCTTTATGTCGTCCGGCTTTATCTCGGGGTTGCCGCCCTGCTCCTCTATAATCTCCATCATCTTTGCCTTTGCCTTTCCGGAGTCAAGAATCCTCTTTGCAATCCTCCTGCCCGTGCCCTTTTTTGCCTTGCCGGCAAGTTCCAGTAGATTCCCGGCGAGCATTACGGATTTCTTCACAAGGCTGACAGAGCCATTGTTTTCCAGGGAGAGAAGAACGTCCCTTGCCTCAAGAGCGGGCCCTATTCCATTGCCTATGGGCGAAGAGCCGTTGGTGATAACGCAGTCCACCGCAACACCGAGCCTTTTACCAAGTTCTATGAAATTATGCTTCATCTCGTCTGCCTTCTCCGGGTTCGGGACCTTGCTTCCCACTCCGACGGGAATGTCTATCAGAATGTAATCAGAGCCAACGGAAATCTTCTTTGCCATTACTGAGGAGAGGACGTGTCCCTCGGCATCAAGACTGAGGGGATATTCCACCTGGATTATCTTGTCATCCGCGGGAGCCAGATTTACTGCCCCACCCCATGAAATGCACGCATTAATCTTTCTGATTATCCTCTGGAGCTCCTCGACTCCGAAGTCGACCGGGGCCAAAACCTCCATTGTATCTGCAGTCCCTGCCGGAGAGGTGATTGCCCTTGAGCTCGTCTTGGGTATGGTTGCTCCGGCTGCTGCGACTATCGGGACAATCAGCATTGTAGTCCTATTGCCCGCAACTCCCCCGATGCAGTGCTTATCAACTATATCATCGCCGAAATCTATCTGCCTGCCCGTCTTGACTATTGCCTGGGTCAGGGAGACTATCTCATCGAGGTTGTATCCCGCCATATAACCGCCGGTAACGAATGCCGTCAGCTCTATGGAACTTAGATTATCATCAACCACGTCCTTGATTATCGAATATATCTCTTCATAATTCAGGGTGTAGCCGTCTATCTTCTTCTTTATGAATTCCACGGACTTTGGCCTTTCCGTCGGCTTGAGCATTATCTTGTCGCCGGCCCTTACCTTCAGGATGTCTGTCACGTCCTTGTAGAGGCCTATCTCGTGTTCATCCACGAAGGACTTTGTAGTATTGACTATTGCAGTTATCTCCCTGCCCCTGTGGGACAAACTGACTCTGCCGGAAACATAAACCCCGAGAAACTTGGCATCGGCCTCGTTCATAATGACTATGGGCTTTTCAGCTTTTATGGGATAGCATTTGGCTGTGAATTTCATCCTGTATTATAACTTATCCCCCTCGAGATTTATATACATCCACCTAATTTTAATCATGGTCACAAAAACTAAAGCCAAGAAGACAATGAGAAAGAAGGCAATGAAAAGGGATTTAAAAAAGGGGCCTGTAAAGAGAAGAATAGCTAAGAAAGAACCGGTAAAGAAAAAGGTTGAATTAAAAATCCTGGGTAAGTCGGTATTGGTGGATGAGGATCTAAAGAAAAGGGACCATAGGCTGGGGCTAAGGGCTCCAAAAGCCAATAAGGGTGAGATTCCGTCGTTCTACGGGAAATTTGCATTCAAGTGCGGCAAATGCGTGAGTGAATTCAAGCATACGGCTGAAATCCCGGTAATAGAGCAGAGGGTTAAGTGTCCAGAATGCGATGAGATACACATAATAAGGATAATTCCGATTGGGGGGCAATATGAGGTGAAGCTCCCGAGAAGCATAAAGGGCGTGAAGGGTAGCAGATAATAAACCAGCCACCTAATAGATAATATGTTGCTCCTGGATATATTGCTGTTTGTTGCATCGTGTGCTCTGCTTGTAGTAAGCACGAGAGTATTGCTCAATTCTCTGGTGAAGATAGCTTCTTACCTCGAGCTCAAGGAATTTGTTGTCGGTTTTATGTTAATGGCAGTAGCTACCTCACTTCCTGAACTTTTTGTCGGAATTATTGCCGCATTGGAACACACACCTCTGCTATCCCTGGGTAATGTCATAGGCGCCAATATTATGGACCTGACCATCGTTATAGGGACCGTAGCTTTGCTTTCCAGGGGGATAAAGGCCAGAAGTGAGATAGCGAGGAAGGATGCACTCTATATGATGTTGATTGCACTATTCCCCATACTCCTTATGCTCGACCATGTCCTCTCTGTGATTGACGGCGTTATATTGCTGCTGGCATTTTCAATATACATGATAAGGCTTTTTGGCCAGAGGAAGGAGTTCAGGAAGACCACAGACCATGTATCAAAAAAGAGTGCCAGAAAAAGTGTTATCTGGTTTGCATTGGGGGTTATGGGCCTGCTTATAAGTGCAAAATTCGTTGTGATGTTCGCCACAGCCATTGCAACAGAAATGGCAGTTCCACTGCTGTTGATAGGTCTCGTGATAGTTGCAATAGGAACAACCCTGCCTGAACTGGCATTTGAAACCAAGGCTGCAATGTCAGGCCATGAGGAGATGACCCTTGGCGACTTATTCGGGAGCCTAGTTACAAATTCGACACTTGTCCTGGGGATTGTTGCGATTATCAACCCCATAGAGATAGAAAATTTTTCATTGTTTCTGGTAGCTGCAGGATTCATGTTCTTAACCCTGCTTTTGTTTACCCTATTTATCAGAAGCGAGGATGGGATTTCCTGGCAGGGTGGCGTTGCCCTCATACTCCTCTACGTAATATTCATTATCATAGAGCTGGTTCTTGAGGTAGGAATACTTGCAAGCGGTTGACAGAAAGAAGCCCCCGCTGGGATTTGAACCCAGGACATGCAGATTACAAGTCTGCCGCTCTACCAGTCTGAGCCACGGAGGCGTGTGTGGCCGAGCCGTGAGCTCGGACACGTGTCTGAACCCAAAGGGTTCAGCCACATTCTATTATTGGAATCTGGAGATAAAATTGGGGCCGCCGAGATTTGAACTCGGGTCACCAGCTCCCCGAGCTGGAAGGATGGCCAAGCTACCCTACGGCCCCCTATTGATTCCGTTAAGAATATCTTGGGAATTCTGCCGGGGAATGTGGCGGAATTCCTTTGGAATTCCGACATATGTCCGAGAGGCGTAACCTCTCAGCCACATTCACGTGTCGTCGAGCCGATTATACGACTTGGGCGATGCGACCGAAGCGAAGCTTCGGAGCAAATTACGAATCTTCGATTCGTAATTAGACGGCACAAAGCGTGAACCGATTTGCGGTTCAATGGACCCGTCGGGATTTGAACCCGAGGCCTCCCGCATGCCAAGCGGACGATCTACCAGGCTGATCTACGGGCCCTGTTTGAAATTTTAGTGTAAGTTCGCCGAGGTTGGGATTTGAACCCAAGAGGCCGCAAGGGCCACAGACTTAGCAGGCCTGCGCGTTAACCAAACTCCGCCACCTCGGCTCGGTGGATGACTCCTCTGAAGCCGAGTGGCGGGTAGCGACTGAAAGGAGCCTGACCGCCACCTCGGCATAAAGAGTTGGTACTTAGGATAAGGGATTCAGAAGTAAAAATCTACTTTGAGCGCCACTTCTTAGGATATGTGCCTGAGGGCATGACAACCCTCGCCAAATCCACCACCTTCCCCTTTCGCATCTCCATAATATCGCCGGAGTTCCTGAGGCTGCTTCCTATTGCTACAAGCTCGTTCTTTAGGGTGAAGATGGCCACGTGGTCGTTGAGCTCTATTTCGCTATCCAGTCTGCAGATGCCGGGGGCATTGAGGTCCGCTCCGTGGCATATTGCATCCACGGCTCCGTCGTTTATCCATATCCCCTTGAGGTGATGAACCGCGTGCTCAACGGGAAGGATATATTTCCTGAGTTCTGACTCGTCGCCTGACTCACGATAGAATTCATATGCGTCCTTCAAGTCATGTAAAGTCACGAGGTCATTCTCATCAAAGGGCCCCGCCTTTGTCCTCCTGAGCTCCTGCATGTGCGCTCCCGTTCCCAGAACAAGGCCTATGTCGTGACATAATTTTCTGATGTAGGTGCCGGCCTCGCAGCCGACCCTGAACAGGACGTCCCTGCCGTCCCTCTCAATGAGGTCCATGTAGTAGATGGTCCTTATCCTCAGACTTCTCTTTACAGCGGACTTCAGGGGCGGTTTCTGGTAGATTTTTCCGTGGAAGTATTTCAGAACATCATTAAGTTTTTCTTCTGAGACGTCCCCGTGAAGGGACATCAGGCACACGTACTCCTTGGGTGCAAGAAGAAGTGTTTTGAGAATCTTGGTGGAGTTCTCAATCGCCATGGGCAAAACCCCCGTAACTTGTGGGTCAAGGGTTCCGGAGTGGCCAGCTTTACCCACCTCTAGAATTTTCTTGACCCATGAGGAGACCTGATGGGATGTGGGCCCAGACGGCTTGTCAAGGTTTATAATCCCACTCTTTATGTGCTCATCAAGGGTCCTTTTCTCGGGCTCGGTTCCGTATCTGGGGTCGGTCTCATACTTGCCCTTTACCAAAATCTCTCCTGATAGTTCGGATTCCATTTCGTGAAGATGTTAGAGGCCTTCCTTCTTAAGGGCCTTTGCTACCTCGTCCTTCTTGGCGCCCTTCTTTATCTTCAGAACAACAGGCAGTGGCTCAAGATGCCTTATACTTGTCTTCTTGCGCCTTACGTTACTTCCGTCTATCGTGACCTGGTTCTTGTCGGCCTTGTCCACAACTACGCAGTAGCTCCCTGCATCCCTTCCGCGGGTCTTCCTACATACTCTTCCTACTTCTAGTATCATTTTGATTTGGATTGCACGTTGAATTCCCGGGGGAATTTCCAGGAATCATTTGAGCCCGACGGGATTTGAACCCGCGACCACTCGGTTAAAAGCCGGGTGCTCTACCAAACTGAGCTACGGGCCCGCAAGATAGATAAGGATATAGTAGGTAACGTTTAAATAATTTATACATACATGAAATGGACTTAATTTCCAGCACACTACTAGGGGTTCTTCAGGGAGTTACCGAATGGCTCCCCATAAGCAGCTCGGGGCAGGGGATGGGTGCAATGATGACGTTCTTTGGACTTAGTGCAAAGAATGCCTTTTCCCTTGTGATATATCTGCATCTGGGAACCCTTCTTGCAGTGATACTAAGGTTCAGGGACGACATTAAAGAGATAGTCCGTTCATTGCCCAGGTTCAGGGAGGATAAGCTCGTCCAGTTCATTCTCGTGTCCACACTGTTTAATGCAATGATTGGAATTCCCATCTATCTGCTGATGAAGGACTTATTTTCATCGATGTACGGGGGGCTGGCGATGGCAATAATTGGTGCACTGCTGATAGCGACGGGGCTGGTTCTCTATGCGTCGAAGGGAAGGAAGAGTGGGAAGGGGCTGAAGGACGTCACTATCATTGATATGGCCATTGCGGGGATATCGCAGGGCCTGGCAATCCTGCCCGGAATCTCGAGGAGTGGAATTACCATTTCTGCATTGCTTTTCACGGGAGTCAGACAGGAGGACGCCCTGAGGCTCTCTTTCCTGATGTCCATCCCAGCAGTAATCGGAGCAAACGTCCTTGAATTTTCGGGCGGAAGCATAATGGCCTTCAACCCTTTACTCATAATTGTTGGAATTCTATTCTCTTTCATTGCAGGATATCTCAGCATTGACTTACTCATGAGGATTGCGCACAGGATGAGGTTTGACCTCTTCTGCGTTATCTTCGGCGCGATTACAATTGCACTGGCGAGCGTGGTATGATGGAGGAGATGGTATTTTACTTCATGGAGTGGATAGCAACGCCATGGCTGGATTTCCTGATGGTGATTCTTAGCGAGACCTGCATCTATGTCGTTATCCTGATAGCAATAAACTTCCTTTATGGGAGAAGGAGAGACTTCCCAGCGCTGGGTCTTGCGGTTCTGGGCTCACTGGTTCTTGGAACCATGCTAAAATTTATCACGAAATGGCCGAGACCGTGCGAATCCTCACTGACATTCGTCCATAGTGTATTTGTCAACGGGGTTCTCTACTGCAGGGACTCCATATTCCCATTCGAGTTCGGCACATCATCGTTTCCGAGCATTCATGCGGCGATTCTATTCGCTATTCTTCCCTTCACGGCCTATGACAGGAGATTCTTTGTTGGCTTTCTCTGCTATGCAATCCTGACTAGTGTGAGTAGAATCTACCTGGGAGTGCATTATCCGCATGATGTTCTTGTGGGAGCGGTTATCGGGGTTTTAATCGGGGAATTCGTCATGAGAAGATTCAGGCGATTACCTTAAAGATTCCTGGCTTTGGTTCATAGAGGGCGCCGGACTCCATAAGCTCGAAGAGTTTGTCCTCTATGAATTTCCGGTCTTCGAAGAGGCCCAGTATCTCTTCCATTCCGACTCCCTTGCCCTTGTCCTTTCCTTTTATTATGTCCATAATGTCCGAATTCGAGATGGCGGTTAGCGTCTCCTTTGTTGTTTCATCCTCAACAGGAAGGCCGAATTTTTCCCTGAGATAGTTTCTGCTCTCCACCCCCATCCGATGGAATCTTTCGTAATTCTCCTTGCTGACGACTATTACTCCATTATCATGGTTCACGTTGATATAGAGCTGGTCGGTCTCATAGGGGCTGCCGTAGAGCAGGATGTATTTCTCTTGCCCAATCTTGAACTCCTTTAAAATCTCCTCGGCATCCTTCCTTACGTTCTTGTTGAATGTCCCCACCGTCACGCCCATAGAGCTACCGTCGTTAATCCAGAGCCTCGGACCGTATTGAGTATACTTTATGTTCTCCAGCCTGCCGCAGAGCGCTACTGTATCCCCTATCCCGAACTCTGTCTCGAGAAGATTCCTGTTCCCTTCCCTCCTGTACTTCGAGTCCTTCAGATCCTTTATCTTGAGGAACAGTGCGTTCATTCTATTACGTCCTCCACCCAGAATTTTTCGTCCCTTAGATAGCCCAGAAGCGTGTAGGGCCTGTCCATAAGCGTCTTGGGATTGATTTTTTTTGCCTCTTTCCTGCTCGCCTTGGTAACCTTCTCGGCCACCATTTCAGATGCTGTTGAGAATAAGAGTGTCTTGGTTCCGTCGGAGAAGAACCCCCTTATCCGGAATATGGGCTTGGGAAAGTTCCCGCAGTCGCACATCTCATCGGAGAATTTTTTGCACCTCTCGCAGAAATAGGATGCGGTTTGATAGACCTGGTTTATGAAGCCAGTGGCTATGCCATAGCTGTACTCGGAAATCTGGTCCAGGAATTTCCCCTGCATGCATTCCTGGATTGAAGGGAATTTCAGCTGTTTCTTTTTTAGGATGGTTTTCTTTGTCACCAGGAGGGTGGGTGAGTGCCTCGTATCCTTATGCAGGGCAGGGCATTCTCCATCAACTATCTCAAGAATTTCGTCCTTTGCTATGTTCAGTCTATCAGCTTCCAGGTCCCATGCAACAAGGTTGGCTATATTGTCGCCATCACCAACCCTCGCCTTCAGCTTCCTCCTGCCATTAACCTTGTTCTCTTCCGGTTCGTCCAGTACCCTCACAGTTACAGATATTGTCTCGCCCGGCAGGAGCTGGCTTAATTTATCCATCTGTAATAATTAATGAGTGAGCTACACCATCCAAAAACCTACGTTTTTTGGAGTGAGCTTCCTGCTTCCTTGACGAGGCTTGCCCCACCCATTAGATGGAGTAGAGGCCTCATCTCCACAGGCGTTAGTTCGGGTCGCACCGACCCTACCTCTTTGAGAGCCTTATTCAATATGTTTATTGCAGCATTATGGTCTCTATCCATTACCAGGCCACACGCAGGACATTTATGGATTCTAACCCAAATCTGCTTGTAGACATGGTTACCACATTTGCTGCAATTTTGTGTTGTGTTTTTTGGGTCTACCTTCACTAATGTCCTACCAGCACCCTCCGCCTTGTAGGACAGCATCTGAATGAAGGTTGACCAGGAGGAGTCTGCCGTGTTCTTGGCGTTATAGGAGGATTCCATCATCTTCCGTACGGCTAAATCCTCCATAGCTATTAAGTCATATGAACTTATATAGCGGGTTGAGAGCTTATGCAGGAAGTCCATTCTTTTATTCGTCACTCTCTCATGAACCCTGGCAACTTTGAGTTTCTGCTTCAATCTGTTCTTAGAACCATTCTTTTTCTTCGCCAGTTTTCTTTGTTCTCTATTCAAGTTTTTTTCGAGCTTTAGTAGTGCGTGTGGGTGTGCTATACTCTTTCCATTACTATCCGTTAGGTAATTCTCTATGTTTAAGTCCAACCCAATCGCCTTTCCTACAGTGCCTAATCTTTCTGATTTGGTTTCTACAGAAAGAATAGCAAACCACCTCCCAGAAGGCGTTCTTTTCACAAGGACCTGTTTTATCTTTCCCTCAACCTTTCTATGAGCTCTAATGGGTATCTCTCCTATCTTGAAAAAGTAGAGTTTCTGATACCTATTTCCGTTCCCTATGAGTTTGAACCCGGTCTGGTTGTAAACGAAGGTTTTATATCTCCCATACTTCTTGAATCTGAGCCTTCCGACTTTTCTGCCATTCTTTTTTAGCCTGCTAAGCACTTTCAGGTTGCTATAGAGTTGAAAAAGAACATATTGTCTTGTCTTGGAGTGAATATTGGCATAGTGGGGGTTCTCATTCGCCAGCCTTGGGAGTTTAGCCTGCAATTCATAGCGGGACGGAATTTTATCTTTACCTTCCCATTCTCCTAAAAAGTAGTTGTAAAGGCACCTGCAGCTATCTAAGGTTCCCAGCAACTTCATCTCCTGAGCCCTGCTTGGATAGAGCCTGAATCGATAGTTTCTATTTACCTTCAATGGCACCATTGTTGTTACCCCTTTGTTGTAGAATACCAAAATGCTTGTGCGAGAGCACCGGAAAAGTGATTATGCTCCTCCGTAGCGCCTAACTTTTTGTAGTGCTTC
>JAHIKS010000040.1 GCA_018897475.1 Candidatus Altarchaeota archaeon | reverse complement strand
TCAATGTGAGGTTCCCTCTCTTCAGATTTATTTTTCTCATAGTATATACTATTATATACTAAGAGTATAAAAAGCTTTCGTTTTTGTGGACAGGAACTGACTCAGAGAAAAAATCAAGAAAAATCAGCTAAATAGATACAAAAATATTTGGGATATTGAGGGAAGCACTCAGTCACATGCTATTACTATAAGAGAGCACTCGCTCCCATGCTGTTAACGTGCTGTTGTTCTGAGAGAGTACTAACTCACTGGCTATGCTGCGGGAGAAGTACTCCAACATGCCATTGTTCTAACAGACCGCCTGCCCGTAAATACAGCATTTTACGCGTTAATTTCTCCATTTACTCGTCACTTGGCCCATATGTGTTGTTTATATTTCTAAATAACAAAAGTTATTTTATAGCAGTGTTCTGGGGAATTCTGGATTATGGCAAAAATATCTCTCGAGGAGGAAGACGAGGAAATTGAAGGGGATGAAGAAAAAAGATACTCGGGGGTTCGCTATGTCGAAAGAACGATAAGGCACGGCTATTTTTACCGTCACCCCATGAGTCTCCTTACACTCGGTTTCCCCCCACTCTTCTATCTTTTCCTAAAAGAACTGCTTGGGGGGATAGACCTGATTGTTTTTCTCATCATAGTAATCCCCCTGGCATTATATATCGCCTTTGTAAATAGCACGATTCATTTTATCATGTACATCATGCTCGTTGCCATTGGAGTCATAGGGCCCATGAACCCGGGGTTCCTGTTTCTGAAGTTCTTCATCAGCCTGCTGTTCATAAAGATTCCCACCCTGTTTTACAGGCTCGAGGACCCCGAAAGGGCGGCATTCTACCGGTTCGGGAAATACAAGAAGATGGTGGGTCCGGGGTGGTTCCTGTTGTTGTTCCCGTTCAAAATCGACACCGTGAATATTGTCGACATAAGGATGGAACAGATTGTCGTAGACCCGCAGTCCGTTGTAACGAAAGACAAGATATGGTTCCAGATAGCACCAACCATCTTCATGTACGTATTGGATGCGGAAAAGGCAATCAGAAACGTCCAGGACTACAAAAAGGCAGTGGTCGATTACGTCATTGCCGCATTAACGTCAATCTGCGGTGCCCAGACCTCGGACTACATAATAACTCACATGGACAAGATAAGCAGGGACCTGGAGGAGGGGGTTGCAAAGCTCGGTTCGGTCCCTGGAAGAGAGTGGGGTGTTGAGGTCCCGAGAATCGAAATCAAGTCCGTGGAATTCCCTGAGAAGGTCCAGGACGCCATGCACGACAGGGTTGCTGCGGAGCAGAGAAAGCTTGCCGCCCATGAGCAGGCGGAGGCACAGAAGGTGGTCATAGACGCCGTAAGAGAGGCCGGCGCAAAGCTTACCGACCCCGCGATTACATACCTCTATCTTCAAACGCTTGACAAGATGGCAAGGGGCAAGGCAACCAAGATAGTCCTGCCCATGGAGCTTGCAAGGATTGCGGAGACAATAACCGGCCAGGCCGGCGGGCTGAACCAGGACCAGAGCGACCAGCTGCAGACCGCCCTTGACACCTATGAAAAGAAGATAAAGGTGCTGGAGGGCAAGATGAAGAAGAAAGATGATGAGATAAAAGTTCTGGAAGGGAAACCGAAGAGTTCTCCCGAAGACCGGGAGGAACTCAAAAAAGACATTGAGAGAATAAAAAAGAGGATAGAGGCCAAGAAATAATCACAGCTGTACCTGCTGTATGCTTGTCCTGCACCTGCTTTCTATGTCCCACAGGGAGCGTATCTCGCTTGAAGATATCAGGGAAATCGCTTTCCCCCTCTTTCCGGCCCTGGCTGTTCTTCCTATTCTATGGACATAGCTGTCCGGGTCCTTGGGAATGTCGTAGTTGAAGATGTGGCTGACATCATCGATATCTAATCCCCTGGCTGCAACGTCCGTTGCTACAAGAAACGTGAATTTCTTTTTCCTGAAATCCTCCATTACCCTGTCCCTCTGGTTCTGTGAGAGGTCACCGTGCAGTGCATTGCATCTGAACCCCCTCTTGTTCATAAGATTGTTCAGTGTATCTGTCCAGCGCTTGGTGTTGCAGAATATTATCGCACTGCTGGGCTGCTCGTTCTTGACAATCCTAATAAAGGCATCAAGCTTCTGCTTCTGCGGTATTTCATAGTAGCACTGGTCAATCTCCTTGACAGTCAGGTCCTCCGAGCTGACTGAGATGACCTCGGGATTATTCATTACAGAACCCGCCAGTGCCCTGATTCTCTCAGGGATAGTCGCCGAGAAAAGCATGGTCTGCCTTTCTCTGGGCACATGAGATATAATCTTCCTTATGTCGTCTATGAAGCCCATGTCCAGCATCCTGTCCGCTTCATCGATGACGAGCATGTTGACTCTATCGAGCCTCAGAACCCTCCTGTCAATCAGGTCCATCAGTCTTCCGGGAGTGCCCACAACTACGTGGATCCCCTTCTTGAGTATCTGGACATTGCCGCCGACACTCTTTCCTCCATAGAAGGCAGCAGTGCGAACCCCCTTCTTGTAGCCGACCTTCTTTATCTCGCCAGCTACCTGGTTGGCGAGCTCTCTTGTTGGAGTCACGATCAACGCCTGAACGTCCCGCCTTTCACAATCAATCTTTTCTATTATGGGTATCGCGAAGGCAAGGGTCTTTCCCGAGCCTGTTTTAGCCTCAGCAATCAAATCCTTCCCGCTTAAAAGCAGCGGAATGGCCTGGTCCTGAATCGGCAACGGCTTTTCCAAACCGTGATACTCCAAATCCTTCAATACATGGTGACTTAAATCTAAGTCACTAAATCCGTTAACATCCATTCTATATGTTCACCTCAAATATATTACAATGTAGAATTAGGAATAAAGCCAGTAAGCAAAACACTCATTTAGACGTATTTAATTACTGCGAAATTTTAACTCTCCAATTCTACTCGTTATACAATACACGGACTCTAGCTTTAAATATAACCTCGTGGTCCATATTTAGCTATTATGGTTAGCAAAGTTAACGCCGCTCACATCCTTGTAAAGGGTGAGGACAAGGCAAAGGAACTGATTGGAAAGATTAATTCTGGAGAGAGTTTTGCCGAGCTTGCTAAGAAATTCTCAGACTGCCCGTCAGGAAAGCGGGGCGGAGAGTTGGGCTTTTTCGGCAGGGGCCAGATGGTCCGCGAATTCGAATTAGCAGCATTCGACGGAGAAAAAGGTAGCGTCGTCGGACCCATAAAAACGCAGTTCGGCTGGCACCTCATAAAGGTACTCGATAAAAAATGAGTAATCATGGAACTTAATGATTGCATAGCAGGCAGGCGCTCTATAAGGGCATACAAAGACGAGCCAGTATCCAAGGAGATTGTAGACAAGATAATTGGGGCAGGCGCGTGGGCACCCTCGGGGATGAACACCCAACCCTGGCGTTTCGTCGTTATTGAAAACAGAGCTACAATCAATAAACTTTCTCAAAGAGTTAAGGAAATCCTCTTAGGGATGGAGTGGCCGGATGAAATCAAAGAACGTTTCACGTCCGAAGAGGATACCATCTTCTACGGCACTCCCTTGCTGGTTCTGGTTTGCGTAGAGAAAAAGGAACCCTCGTGGAGGGACGTTAATCTACTGGATTGTGGCCTGGCAGCCGAGAACATGTTCCTGGCGGCGTACCAGGAAGGCCTGGGCAGTTGCTTCATAGGGTTTGGGAATTTCCTGAATCAGGACCCGAACCTGTTGGCTGAAGTCGGCGTACCAAAAGACCACGAACTAATGGCGCCGCTGATATTTGGTTATCCTGTAGATATACCAGAGCCGAAGCCGAGGGAAGTCAAGGTCCTGAAGTGGATAAGATAGGTAAAGCAGTTAGGCCGGTACCTCATAAAGATACTGGGCAAGAAATAGCCCATACATCCTGAGTTTGACAGTTAGTTCTTTGATTGCTTGAAGTTATAGGATTTGGCAAGTTTCGTCTGCGAAACTTGCAGACAGGCCCTGTCTTTTCCTGTAAGTGCGGTGAGAAACAACAATTTTTCTCAAGAATGGAGAGCC
>JAHIKS010000039.1 GCA_018897475.1 Candidatus Altarchaeota archaeon | reverse complement strand
TCGGTCAGCCTCTTCATCAGGGTCTTGGGGTCTGATTCACCGGAGCTGATGTGCTTCAGGATTGAATCGAATACCTCAAGAAGTTCATCATCCTCCGTGTACCTGTCCCGGTATATCGTGCATACCTCCTCCAAACGCCCGTGTTTCTCCCTTTCAAGGAGATTGAGCACATCCTTTAGGACATAGTGACTCGCTAAGACCATTCCACCACCTATTTATCATGATTTATCATGACATAGTGCTTCCAATAAGTTTTATATTAGGGCCCAGTATATAAATAGCCCAAATGATAGAATTCCAGAAAAGAGGGCAGAGAGGTGTTTGAATTCGGCATGCTGAAAGAATTAACCCCACAAAATAGCGATATTTAAATATCTGTGGGGTTAATATATATTATGACATACCTTACCACAAAGAATATCAATGGAAAAAGGTATCAGTATCTTGTAAAATCGCTCCGACTCCCTGACGGTAGTCAAAGGAAGATACAAAAGCTGATAAAGAGTCGGGAGAGTAAACGGAAGCTGGATAAAAGATACAAGGATTACTTCATCCAGAAGGAGAAGGAACTATATTCCAAATACGCCCTTGAGAGATATGAAAAAGATCCGATATTTACTGGGAAAGAAATAGAAAAGCTGGAATCCATAAGAGTGGACTATAAACATCTAGTAAATAAACTAAGCAAAAAACAGCTGAAAGACGCCTTCGACAGATTTACCGTTAATTTTACATACGAATCGAACGCTATAGAGGGTAACTCCCTGACATTAAAGGATGTTGCAATAGTGATATTTGAGAACGCAGCGATAGAGGGTAAGAGTCTCAGGGACATCTACGAGACAAGAAACCTGTGGAACATCATGGAGATGGTGAGAAAGAACAGATTTGACATAAATCATAAAGATATCATCAAGATACATGAACTGCTGATGAGGGACATAGACACGGCAACAGGCTATAAGAGGGTTCCAAATTATATTGTCGGCAGGAGGATGGAAACCACTCCACCGGAAGAGGTAGAATCCGAGATGGATAATCTTATCAGCTGGTATGAAGAATCCGTAGAGACTATGCACCCGCTGAGTGTTTCTGCTATTTTTCACGGGAGATTCGAAAGGATTCATCCCTTTGAAGATGGAAACGGGAGAGTAGGTAGATTACTCTCCAATGCAATCCTCACGAAAAACAAATATCCTCCCTTGATAATACGGAAGAGTCAGAGGCTTTCGTATCTTAAGGTCTTGGAGGATTATGATAATGACTTTGATTGGAACATTAAGCGGTTCTTTCTGAGAAGGTTTAAGAGCACATACAAAAAATTCTTTGAGGTCTATGTCAGATATCTGGATTGACTTGAGGGTATCTAGCCCATTATCCCCCTGTCCTTCTGGGTCTGGCGCTCTATCATGAGCATGGACAGGATTGTCGTAACGACTGCCATGACGACTATCGAGGAGAATACGTCAGCGGGTATGAACGGCCTTGCAACGAAGGCTATGACAAGTTCTACCGCTCCCCTGGAGTTCATGCCCCAGCCGACTACATAGAGCTGCCTCCAGCTGAGGTCGGTGAAGGGCTTGGCCAACATGGCGCCAATAATCTTGCCTGCTGTGGCTACAACGAGGATTGACAGAAGAAGGACCGGGTTCGTAAAGAGCGAGGCAACGCTGAAGTTCAGGCCTATGGATATGAAGAAGAACGGGACTATGAGACCCAGGGTAATTATTCTCAAGTCGTTGACGAGTATCTGCTCCTCCCCCCGGTCCCTTATCGAGACCTGCAGGATGATTCCCGCGATAAGGGCGCCTATTATGGTTCCGAGCCCCAGGAATTCAGAAAAGGTTGCGATAAGCAGTCCCACGAGGATTATTATCATGAATTCGCTGACCTCTGACTTCTCCCTCTGGATGTATCTCATTACTGTGGGGAAGAACTTCAGGAGACAATAGGCAAGGAGGATGAATACGAAGAGCTCAACAGGGAACAGCAGCAGGGGGAACAGGCCCCCGGTGCCCTGCTGAATCTCAGTAAAGACAGGAACTCCCGCAAGGGTTTCGGCGAACGGGGAGGAGGACGTTCCCGCAGTCATCAGGAGAACCAGGCTCAGGAAGAGAACCCCCAGAATCTCGTCCAGTATCCCTGCCCCGATCATTATCTCCCCGAGCCTTGTGTTGAGCTCCTTGAGCTCCATCAGAATCATGACCTTTGTCCCTCCTGCGGTAAGGGACAGGCATGCCCCGACAACGAGAGCTATTAGATGTAAATCGTAGTAGCCCTGGAGGTCGATGAACCCCAGGCTGCCAAGAAGCTCTATGGTGGCGAAGCCGAGAACGAAGGGAATTACCGCAGATAACAGACCTATGAGGGCCATGTCTTTCGAGGCCTTCCGGAACTTCTCCAGGTTTATCTCCAGTCCCGTGAGCAGTAGGAGGAATATTATGCCGAGGCCGGAGAGGGTTTCGATTGCAACTGCTGATAGTTCTCCGGCTGCGAGGGCTGCGGCATAATCGCCCCCCGCGAATATCAAGCCGGCCAGGAACGGCAGGCCGAGGATGATTCCCGCGATTATCTGCCCTATGACCTTGGGGTACCTGAGCCTGTAGAATATCTCGGATATGACGAAGGAGAATAGCAGGAAGAAGCCAAGAACAACGATTATCGACTCCATAATAGGTTATTAGATTCAGTTTATAAGTCGGTATGGGCCGTGAGGTATTTAACGCCGGAATTCAAAAGGTATTCTTATTGATTGACAAAAGTGGAGATATCATTCATAGCAAATCTACTGACAGTCCTTCTCGCGGCAGGCATCGGAAGAGGACTATCCAGATGGCTCAAACAGCCCATAGTCCTGGGTGAAATAGTACTGGGGATGTTACTGGGGAATTTTGGGCTAATCGTGATAACCGAAACTTTGAGTAATCTGGCCGACCTTGGAGTACTCTTCCTCCTGTTCTCCGCGGGATTTGCCATAAACCTGGAAGAATTCAAAAGAGTCTGCAGATGCTCCCTCGTGGCTACCTTAACTGATGTGGTAATCAGCTTTACTCTCGGTTACCTGACTGCAAGGTTATTCGGATTTCCAGAGCTGACATCCATGTTCGTGGGTGCCGCACTTACGGCCACATCGGTTGGAATCCAGACATCACTCCTGCGGGAATTCAATGTGCTCAGAACAAGAATCGGGACGTTTATTCTGGGCGTTGCAATTGGAGACGATGTTGCAGGAATTCTCATTATCACAATTCTGGGAAGTGTTGTTTCTCTTGGGGGGGTGACATTGGAGGGGATTGCACTTATCATCATATTTGCCGCCGCTTTCTTTCTGTTTTCGCTTACGGTGGGCGTTAGGATAATGAAGAAGTTATCCCGGGGCAGGGTTATGATGAGGGAGAGTCTCCTTCTCCTTTCACTTATTATAATTCTTGCATTCGGGATAACCGCGAAGGAGATGGGCCTCGAGGTCATAATAGGCGCGTTTGTTGCCGGCCTTGTCTTGGGGCAGTCCTATTTTGCAAGAGGTATAATAGAGGAGATATCAATCTTCGGGGACGCCTTTTTTGTCCCCATATTCTTCATAATAATGGGGGCAGGATTCGATTTGGCCCATCTATCGGTAGGTTACTTCACAGTCGCGCTTATAGTCGTTGCGATTCTTAGTAAGATAATCGGGTGTGGCATAGGAGCCAGGTTTGCCGGATTCAATTTCAGGCAGTCTCTCGCTGTGGGAACTGCGATGATTCCAAGAGCCGAGGTTTGCCTCATAATAGCAAGCGTTGGTCTAAGATACGGAATTATAAGTCAGGAGATAGCGTCATCAATCCTGGCGATGATTATAGTAATCGCAATCATAACCCCTCCACTACTTGGAATAATGTTGAGATGGATGAACTCCGGACCTAGAACAACGCAGTTGATATGAATTAAAAAGAATCAAACACAATTAATAAGGCAGAATGAAAGTAAAAGATTGTTGTAATGAGGTGACACATGACGCAGACCTCGTCAAGGAGAACGACTCGATAGACAAGGTGATGAGCACCATGGCAAAAGACCCCCTTAGCAGGTCAGTCTATGTAGTCGATGATGAGAAGAGGCTTCTCGGGATCATAATAGTGAAGGACGTGCTGCAATTCCTCGGCCCTCAGTTCGTTAACACCAGCGTGGCCATACGGGAGATATTTGCGCAAACAGCCAGGGATATGATGAGGGCTCCGGTGTCAGTGAAAATGGAGGACCCCATAGAGAAGGCCATGGAGATTGCCATTCATGAGTGGCTGGATGACATCCCTGTCTGCGACAAGGACGGAAGGGTCATAGGCGACTTAAACTGCTTTGAGATGATAGACAGCATGAGAAAAAAGAAATAAAATGCGTGACAGCTTCAGAATCCTGTTCGAGAGCAAGAAGGACTGGGACATATACGAGGAGTCCCTCGACTATGTAAGGAAGATTATAATGGGGACGGACCTCGTGAAGGAGGGGTTGACCAGCTTATGCGAAGGTAGCTGCGATAAGGCCAAAGAGCTTTTGGCCGATATAATGGTCCTTGATGAAAAAGCAACTCAGATTGCGATGAATATCAAGGTAAATATTGTTGAGTCCATACGCGACCCCTACAACAGAGAGGATTTGCTGAAATTAACCCAGAGTATCAGGGAGATAATGAGGGCCGTCAAAGCAGTCGGACACAGGCTCGCAATGTGTGAAAAGGTTGAGATTCCTGAGATAATGAAGGGGGATTTGCTTGAGATGGTCGATTTGGTTGTATTGACCGTAAAGTCCCTGGAGATGAGCCTGGTCGGGATGCCCCACAACCCGGAAGATGCTGTCAAGCACGCAGCGAATATCAGCGATCACGAGGAGAAAGTGGATAATTTGAGAAGGGACCTCATGAGGGACCTCATACTGACTGGAGACGATATGACGCTCACCCAGTTTTATATCATAAGGGAGCTAATAGACAACCTCGAAAGGATAGCCGACGGGTGTGAAGAAACCGGTTATCTCATAGAGTTGATTGTAATGACAAGCGAGCAGTGACATCCTCACTACCCCTAAAGGGGTAGTGCTTCCGACTGAAGCATGAGGTTTCGCACTCCTCCCGTGTATAGGGACTCATCTGCGATTCGGGCTATGTCAACTGTAGCCCCCGCCTTCTCAAGGAAGGACTTATCGCCTAGTAGGGGTATGCCCTTCAATGCTATGTTCACTGTTGAGTTGAACTCTCTGTCGTACTGTACACCACATGTATTGCATGTCACTCTCCGTTTGTTGCTTTCTACTTTACTACCACAGCGGCTACACTTCGAAGAGGTCCACCACTCGTTTTCTTTCACGGCAACTATGCCTTTCTGTGCGCAGTGTGTGTAGGTTCAACACATATGTCGCATTTTTAATCCACTTGGTTTCCTGTGCTTATAAAACAACAAGCGGTGGAACTCATTATAGACTTCTGCAGGAGTCTTGAAGTCCAGACTCTGGTGAGGCCTCTGCGCATTGTAACCATATCTGAACTCTTCAGGACAACTGTATTTGTGAATCTCTCTGTTGTAGGTGTCGTGCAGTTTCTCAACCTTGCCGACTGTTGTTGGTTTGTTTATCTTTGTCTTGATGTGGTCTATCCTCTGCTCTTTGCACCATTTATCAAACTGTAACTGATAGATTGAGCCGTTGTCGGTGAGTATCTGTCTTGGTTTTCCATAGGTTTCTATCAACCTGTCCAGTAGCTTTGTTATGTGCTTTGTGCTAATGCGTTTGTAGTGCTTTACGGCCAAGCAGTATCTTGAGCAGTCATCCTCAACCACAAACCGCAGGGTTCTATCGTTCTCTTCTGTGTGATCCATCTGCCATAAACTGTTTGGAGTGTCTCTCTGCCACCGGACCCATTTAAGTTTGACGCCTTTCATCTTGGAGCCTCTGGATAGAGAATAAGCCGCTATAACTCTCTTAATCGTGGATTCAGATAAATGGATATGCTTTCTGCTTAGTACGTGTTTTATCTTCCTAGCATCGTATTCTGTTCTCTTTCGGTAGTCGATGATCCATCTCTCAAACTCATTTGTCAGTTTCCTGTGGATAGTCTTTGGTCTTCTTGACTTGTCTCTGAAGTCCCATGCGCCTTCTTTTGTGAGCCCCACCCAGCGTTGCAGGGTTCTTGGAGAAATAGAAATACCGAAACGTTCTTCAACTTTCTTCAGAACCAGGGATGTTCTTTTTCTCTGTATTATCCTTAACTTAACAGCAAAGCGTCGGACAAGCTCCTTTCTAGGCTTTTTCATGACATTCACCCAATAACAAAAGGGCGACAGATGTCATGAACCTACACAGTGTGCGCAGTAGTGAAGTATATTGCTACTAATTCTTCCAAACGCCCAATTCTTGAGTAACTTCCTGCTGACTCTATCTCCGTTTCCTTTGTAGTGATTGTACCTGATGTAATCGGGGTTGCCAACGACCACGAGGGCGTTCCTACAATGGTCTTCGACGAAGCTCTTCGTCATCTTCCAGTCGTAGTCTTTCGAAACGTTTTGCCTCTTGTTGCGTAGCTTCTTGAGAACATTCCACTTCCCTAGTCTCCGCAGGTGGCTTACCCGATCGGTCAGGGTCTTCACGTGGGTGTACTTTGCTCTGTCCTTCACCAGCTGGAAGTTGCTCGGTTTCGGAGACATCGACACGGTCGCTATTGGTCTCACGATTCCAAGGTCAACTCCTTGGATACTGGTGATGGGCTGAGCTGGAATCTCGTAGGATACTGTGATGTTGCAGTAGTATTTGTGCTTGCGTTTGACTATTTCGAAATCTCTGATATCGCCTTTTTCGAGTTGCTCTTTGTGATATTGTGACGGATTGAGTAGAAGTGTCATTGGCAGTCGCTTGACAAGTGTAGATATCCTCACCACGTAGCTGCTCAGTTCGATGTTCGCATGTTCTATCCTGCCTGTGCGGGCGTCTATCCGCACCGGACACTTTTGCTGTCTGCTTCTCGGTGACGTGAAGGGCTCTTGTGGTTCTCTCTTCAAGAGCTTGTTGTACCACTTCTCGCCTTTCTTTGTATGTTTCCTCTTCTCTGTCCGCTTGAGCATCCGCTTCCACGTTCTGTGTTGCTCCTTGTAGGATTTCCAGGACCAGATTGCCTTGTCCTTGCACTGCTGCACGAAGCCTGCCGACAACTTGGTCTGCTCTTGGATTTCTTTTTCGTGTGGTGAGAGCGCCTTGCGGGACAGTCTCCTCTCTTTGCTGATTGTCTCTGACCACAGCCAAGTGCAATAGGTCAGTCTGGCAGTCAGCTTGTCCAGTCTGCGAACCTTCGATTCAGTGTTGCCGTAGTGCAGTGGCACTTTAATCGTTTTTGTGACTTGTATCTTGCTCTTTGGTGTATCTTTGATTGTTTTTACCTATATCTACCTATTAGTGTCATCCCCAAAATACAAACGTAGTGTATATTTCGTTTATTTTGTATATTTCTACCATGGTTCGCTCTCAAATCGCATTCCTATGGAATGTGATTTACTTCGATTAAAAATCGAAATATCCCCCTCCCTGAACGGAGGAGGTCTTCTCACTCACATGATAAATAGATAGCATCCATAATTAATGATATTCTCTAAGATGATTACCCTAAGACTAAAGAGCCTCGACGAACTGAAGCCCAAGGGCGGACAGAAGAACCTTCTAATCCAGTGTTCCTTCTGCCCCGGATGGAATCTCATGCAGGAGGAGATTGACTCCCTTGCCGACGGGCTGGGGGCAGAGGTAAAGAAGATAGGCACTCTATGCAACAGGCCGAAGATAGAGGTGAATCCGTCAGACTATGATGCAATATTCGTCCTGGGCTGTGGAGCCGGAGTACAGGTAGTCGCGGAGGAGCTCAACTGCTCTGTCATTCCGGTTGCTGACACCACAGGAGTGGGAGTAAAAGACAACGACAAGATTACAATCTACTGCAAGGCCTGCGGGAACTGCATCCTGGACCTTACCGGGGGAATCTGCCCCATAGCCAGGTGCCCCAAGTTCCTGCTCAACGGCCCCTGCGGAGGGGTCCATGACGGCCTCTGCGAGGTGGATGACAGGCCCTGCGCATGGAACCTTATAGTCAACAGGATGAAGGAACTGGAAAGGCTGGATGAACTGATGCAGCCGAGAGTTCCAAAACTAAAATGAGCAAGCTGTCTGAGAATTTTGGGAAGACGTTCATAGTCACTGGGGAGATAGCCCCGCCGAGAGGTCCGAAACTGGACGAATTCAACCATGAGCTCGAGGAGATTAAGAAGCTGATGCCAAAGCTTCATGGAGTTAATGTGGTCGACATCCCGGGCAGCCTGCTGCTGATGAGCTCCCTTGCCGCTTCAATAATGCTGAAACAGAACGGTGTCGAGCCAATCTATCAGTTGGTATGTAGAGACAGGAACATGCTCGCCCTCCAGGCGGATTTGATAGGGGCTGCTGCTTTCGGAATCGAGAACGTTCTGGCGCTGGCTGGAGACCATCCAGCATGCAAGAGCAGCGACCATCCAACGGCGAAGCCCGTATTTGACTTGGACTCAACAACCCTGACAATGGCCATGAAGGCCATGAACCAGGGGAAGGACATAACCGGAAGGGAACTGAACAGGGCCACGAATTTCTTTGTCGGGGCGGCATTGGCTCCCGGTGCTACTCCGCTTGACGGAGAAATCTACAAGGCGAAAAGGAAGCTAAATGCAGGGGCAGACTTCTTCCAGACCCAGACCGTCTTTGAACCCTCGCTCATGGAGAATTTCCTCGACAGCTATGAGAAGCTCATCAGCGAGGATTTGAGGGACAAGGTTCTTGTGGGCCTCGTGCCCCTCTATGACTACGACATGGTCCAGTTCCTGAGAACCATCCCGGGCATAATAATATCTGATGAAACAGCGAATAAGATAAAGAACGCCTCCGACCCCGTTGAGGAGGGAGTTAACCTCGTTGCAGGATACATAGACATGGCAAAGGAAATCGGGCTTGCCGGCGTTCATCTGATGCCAGCTGGCAAGGTGGAAGCACTGGTAAGGCTGGTTGAGGGGCTGTAGGATTCTGATTATTGAATCACCTTCATACCTTTAAACTTGTTGAATCCCTTATCGAAGGTCATAATCTTTTCTATTGCGTTTTCCTTCATCAGAACCGCTGTTGAGCAGTCCGTAAAACTCGGATTTTTCTCTTTCCGATAAAGTTCCCATGTTTTGTCCACTAATTCCCTCGTCACCATAATCAGATTAATCTCGCTAAAGAGAAGTCTTTCGCCTAAATTTATGGCAATGTCCTTGCTTTTGGTTCTCATCCATGCTACGGTCACACTTTCATCAAGAATGTAGTCTGAGGTATATATTAGGCCATATTTTTCATTAAAAACCTCAGTTAGGATTTCAATTGCCCGTTCGTGATGCTGGTCCCTCTTGTTATAGTACGCCACTATAGCACTGGAGTCAAGGAATACACTCATTGTCCACCACCATAAAGAACCCCATCAATCTTCTCACTTAGATTCTCATTTCCTGGACCAAAATCGACCGGCTTTAGATCCAAGAACCTGTACTTCGGCTTTTGTTCCTTTTTCTTTCCCAGATATATCCTCAGGGCTTCGGTGGTGGCCTCACCCATGTCCATCCCATGCCTAACAACAAACGCTCTGAAATCCTTCCATACAAATTCACCAACGCCTCTGACACTGACATTCTTGATTTTCATCATATGTAATTTAGATTACATGTATAAAAAGTTTACATTAACAGTGGCTTTGGGACAAAATTAGCCTAGCTTCTCGGTCTTAAAGCTTTTTTGTCGGCTGTCGTGAGGATCACCTTTCTGCTGTGTATCTCGGCGTTGAACTTTCTCAGGAAGTTTATCACCTTTCTGGCATCTTTTTCTGCCACT
>JAHIKS010000038.1 GCA_018897475.1 Candidatus Altarchaeota archaeon | reverse complement strand
TATATCTCGCAAGATATATACTACTCTCATTTGAGAGTAAAAAATGGCTGGTGGGGATTCTCGCGCGCTAGATTATTCTCCTCAAGATGCCCTTTACCTCATCGATGCCCACCACCCGGGACACCAAAAGGAGCACGGCGTACATCAGGCAGCCAAGAGCGGCAGATAGGATAAGCTTTGTCCAGATGTCAATCTCCAGCGATTTTACGAAAAAGATGAATCCAGATACCAGTATTCCGGAGGCTATGATCTTTATGAACGCCCCCCAGGGAGCTATAAAGGGTATGTGCTTTCTAAGCCTCATCACAGACAGAATAAAAATCACTATGAATGCTGTTAGTGTTGAGACGGCTGCGCCCTCCATCCCATAGACGGGGATTAGTATCAGGTTCAAAACCAGGTTCAGGGCTGCTCCGGAAAACATTATCTTGCCGACCTCTTTCGGCTTGCCTATGCCTGAGAGAGTGATGTTGTTGACGCTTGCGAACGTGTGTATCAGATAACCAACGGATAGAATTCTCAAAACTATTCCTGCCTGCCTGAATTCCCCGCCGAAGAGAATTCCAAGGATTATCTCAGGAAAGAGGAACATGATGAGGCTTATGAAGAAGACTACGATGAATGCGTACTTGTAAAGCATCGAAAGGCCACTGGCTATCTTCTCCTTGTTCCCCTTCGTCCAAAGCTCTGAGGACATGGGGAATACAACGGCGCGCATCGCCAGCCCCATAACGCTTATGAGTTTCATGGTCGGCAGGGCCGCGTTATATAGCCCGACCTCGCTAAGTGATGTGAAGTATGTAAGGAGTAGTGTGTCTGTATGGCTGATTATCACAGAGGCTGAGCCTGCCAGTGCCACAGGAATTCCGAACCTGAGCAGCTTCTTGGTCAGTGATGAGCTCAGCTCGGCCTTTACCCGGAGCAATTCAGGGAATACCTTCTTTAGCGCAAGGAAACCGAAGATGGGGAGAACTATAATGAATGTCAGGGTAAAGCCCAGAATCGGGGCAAGCTCCCTGAGTCCAAGGAACAAAAGAGGTGCCGTTATTGCTAGGGTGAAAAATGACTTGACGAAATCTACGGATGAAAAGTATTTCATTGACTGAAATCCCTGCAAGGACGGGCGCAAAGTTGCGATTATTGAGGAGAAGATGATTCCCACGGCGTAAATCTTTATAAGTATTGACGCCTCGGGGGCTTTGAAGTACTCCAAAGCGAGTGTATCTGAGAGGAGGATTATTATCCCGCACACAAGAACCGACAGTAGAAACTTTAGGGATAAGACTGTGAGTATGGCGCCCTTAATCTTTTCCGGCTTGTTCTCGACCCTGAATTTGGGTATATATCTGGTCAGTGAGGCCTCCAGTCCAAAGCTCATGAATAGCGTTACGAGGACACCAAACAGTGCAACTATTGCATATATGAGGCCGTATGAGGATGCCCCCAGTTCCCTTGCCAGGAACATCCTGAATATGTAGCCCATGAAGTTGGATGCCACCATCAGGACAAGGACTATGCCTGCCCCCCTCACCGCCTTCCTCGTGTAATCGGTCATCTTTGAATAGATTATATTTGTGCGTAGAAAAATAATAAGATATAGGGATTATGAAAAAGAGGACTGGAGAATACCTGGAGAAAGGCGACTATCATCGTGAGGTTGACAAGAACTGGAGGTATTATCCCATCTACCGGGCGAAGGTAGACTTTGTCAGGAGGTTCCTTGCCGGAATTCCAAAAGACGTGAAGATTCTGGACGCGGGCTGCGGCGAGGGGATTCTTGTTGAGGAGTTCAGGAAGAAGGGTCATGACATTACCGGGATGGACCTGAACTATTCGTCAGAATATGTGAAAAAAGGCGATATTACCAAAATGCCCTTCAAGGACAAGGAATTCGACATGGTTCTCTGCCTCGATATCGTCGAGCACCTGAACTTCCATCAGCAGGAGAAGGCCATTGCAGATATAAAGAGGATCCTGAGCAAGGACGGAAGGCTGCTACTGACTATCCCAAACCTGGCTCATTTTGCTTCGAGGGTTTCGTTCCTGCTTACCGGAAAGCTGCTTCGGACATCGGAGATAGAGCGGCATCCAGGGGACAGGCCGATAAGGGAGTATCTCTCACTACTAGAAAGAAACGGCTTCAGGATAAGATGGAGGAGGGGCATATTCCCGACGTTTCCTGTCTGCTCGGTTTTGACCTATTTCTTCCCCTCGAGGGTGTATCCGCTGCACAGGATACTGAACAGGTTCCTTGCCTACCCGAACTACTCCTTTCTGAACGTTATCCTGTGTGAAAGGGATTGAAGTTTTTGTCCCGGAGTACAAACATGGCCATGCCGCTGAGCAGAGCCACATACACCAGCATCATAATGTGCGCCACAAAGCCTGAGAATATTGCGGCTTCTTTCGGTATGCCGAGAGATATAAAAGCCAGGGCCCACACGCCCTCGTAGATTCCGATGCTGGCAATCGAGGGGACCGGGGCTATGTTGGTCAGAACAGAGAATGTGGAGCCCAGGATGACGATAGGCAGGGCGAGGTCCATGCCTATCCCCTTTAGCAGCGAGAAATTCATCAGGTAGATGAATAGCCAGATAGCAAAGGAATTCAGCAGCGTGTAGAGGATGACCTTCCTGGATTTAACGACATGGAAGCAGTCGATTATCTCCAGGGACTTTTCCAGGACGAGTTCGCTCTTCCGGAATC
>JAHIKS010000037.1 GCA_018897475.1 Candidatus Altarchaeota archaeon | reverse complement strand
CCCTCCGGCAAGGTTAAATCAAACAAGATAATGCGTGAAATCAAAACCGTTGACATGGATGACAACGGCTACAAGGAGATACTGGGTGGGACGAGGCAGGGGGTGGCAACACTTGCTGATAACTATAATGAATACCTCTGGTACAATGCTCTCAACGACAGCATAGAGTCGATATCGACTGAGCTGAGGGGATGGATCCTGGCAAATTCCGACTATTCGATATATCTCATGGACTTTGAGGGCTCTATTGAGTGGAACTACAGCCTGTCAAAGGGAGTCAGCAGCGTGTATCTTGCCGACTTCTACCCAAGGGCCGGCGAGGAGATATTCGCTGTTTCCCTGGAGGACAGCATATACGTCCTGAACACCGACGGGGAGCTGGAGGTGAATATCAATATAACGGAGGAGGATTTCGATGCAGTTCCCCTGAATCTCGATGATGATGACTACGACGAGATTCTTCTTACCTCAGGAAATATTGCCTATGCCCGCGATGTAAACAATGATGCACTCTGGGAGTATGACGCAGGGGAGGAGATTCGGGGCATAATAGCTGAGGGTATGGTGAACGACAGCATTCTGCTTCTCAGCGACAGCCATCTGCATGCGATTAGCAGGGACGGGGAGCTGGAGCACATCTATGACCCAGGCCTCAAATACAGCATGAGCGACGTAGTCATCGATGACTTCGAAAACGACGGCGAGCGGGAATTCATAATATCCTCGGCGGACGGAGTCTATGTCTTCAACATAAACTGGACTCAGGTCAATAGAGAGAAGGCGGACAATTACTACAGGAGGGCAGATGAGTATTTCGCAATCAAGGACTATGAAAATTCCACGATTTATATCAAGATGGCAAGGGCCGCATATGGGGAATTGAACGATAACGAGAATGTGCTCAGGTGTTCAATAATTATCGCCAAGATTGCGGCGGGGGTCAAGGATGAGAAGAAAGCGCTTGCCGAGAGCTATTATCAACTTGCAGAGTATTACTACAACAACTCCCTCTATGAAAATGCCAGCACCTATATTGTGGATGCAACAAGGGCGTACATAGGGCTGAGGGACGGCGAGGGCATTGCAAAGTGCAATGCGTTATCGAGACGGATAAAGGATGCCATGATTACGACGAGCACTTCCCTCCCCGAGTCAACGACCTCCAGTATGCCGGAAACGACGATTCCCACGACTATTCCGGCCGAGGACAATGCCCTGGGAGATATTACAGGCAAGCTTCCCGGCATGGCGGCAGTATTAATAGTAGTGCTCGCGATAATATTTATTAAAAGGAAGAGGACAAAGCAGACAAATAAGGGGAAGAGTAAAGAGACAAAGAAAGAAGAAAGTAGAGGGATAGAGGACGAGGGAGGTGGAGAAATAGAGGAAGATAGTGGAGAGATAGAGGAGAAGGGTGGGGAAATAGATGAGGGAGAGGAGATTAAAGATATAACGAAGGAGGGTGGAGAGAGTAAATGGATAGATGAGAAAGAGGGTAGAGAGATAGAGGAGGAGATTAGAGAGATAGAGGGTGAGGATAGTAAAGAGACAGGGAAGGAGGAAGGTAAAGGACTAGAGAAGGAGGAAGGTAAAGAAATAGAGGATGAGTGGGATAAAGAAATAAACAATGAGAGCTAGATTAATCACCGCGCTGGCCCTGGTCCTGATAATCGGGACGGTAACCGCCATTTCCGACAGGGAGCTGGCCGACATGTATTACCAGCAGGCCCTTGACGAGTACGGGAATACCAGCTGCAAGAACGCCAGCCAGCTTGCAGAGCTTGCCCTGAATTACTACGACAGGGCACACTACACCGAAGGCAAGGACAACGCAGCTGCGTTGATTATCGAGATTAACACATGTCTTAGGAACCAGGCCTACAACTACTACTACCTGGCTTTTGAATATTACAAGCAGGGCAATTATGCGGATGCGACCGACTTTGTGAGCAGATCGAAGGAACTGTATTCCTTAATCCCCCATCAGCAGGGAATCGACAGCTGTGACGGGCTTATTGCAAAGATTGATGAGAAGGTGGAAACGAGTAAAAAGGCATACGCTGACAGCCTGTACTATCAGGCGGAGGATTTCTTCATATCAGAGAATTACATAACCGCAAGAGAGTATGCCGAGAACGCCTCCAAGGTATATGCAGAGATAGGCGACACTGCCGGAGTTGAAAAATGCACAAATTTCCTGGCTACCATTGGGGGGAAGATAACCGAGATAGAGGAGATGGCGAACATAAACTACGGCAGGGCGCAGGAGTATTACGGGACGGGTGGCTATGAGAATTATAACCGTGCTTTGGAATATGTCGGGGAAGCGAAGAGGCTTTACCTGAGGATAGATGATGAAGTGGGGGCTGCAAAGGCCCAGGAACTGGTGGACGTCATCTACAGCGAGATGTCAATCTATGAGGCGGAGCAGAACCAAAAGGCAGAGGGATATTACAGGGAGGCAAGGACCTACTATCTGACGGGGGACTATACTAATGCGAATACTACTGCCGTAATGGCGCACGACATATACCAGACGTTCCTTGACCTGGCAAGGAGCACGAATGACAAGACGAAGATGAAGGCCTATTCGGATAAGATTGACGTGGTCGATGAGCTCCAGGACAGGATAAGGGCGGACTGGGGGAAGATGAGTGTCAAGGATGATGCGGAATACCACTATGACAAGGCCTATGTCCTCTTCGGCTCCGGATGCTTCGGGAATGCCAGTGAGAGGGTGGAAAAGGCCTATGAGTTGTTTGATTCCATAGATTACTCCGCAGGTATGTCGAAGTGCATACTCCTGAGGGAGAGGATAGATTGGAGCCAAGAGAATATGGACGATGTGAATTCGAGATACATATCCGCAGATGAATACTACAGGTCGGCAGAGTATGAGCTGGCAACCATGGATATACAGAACGGAAGCGAGACGCTTAGGGAGATGGAATGTGACGAAGAGAGTATGTGCTGTTACAGCGAATACAAAGGATTGCAGGAGCTGAATTCGTCCATTCAGGAGGGGATTGCAAAGAGGGAAGAGGCGGACAACTATTATGCCGAAGCCGAGAGGTACTTCGAGCTTAACAACTACGAGGTCTCCAAGGACTATTCGATAAGGGCAAACGGCCTTTACAAGGAGATTAACCAGTCCAGCGGAATCTCGAAGTCGGAGGATTTGATTTCCTCGAATAAAAGGATGTTGGGGGAGACTGAGAGACTGAGCGACATATTCAGCGTAGGCATAGCCGTGGTAGTCATAAGCATGATAATATTTGTGATTCTGAGGTGGCGCTCCGAGAAGGAGAAAAGGGAGATAGAGGAGAGACACCATGTCGAAGAGGAGATTAGGGAAAAGGATACTACAAAGCAGGTGTTTGAGGAAAAGAGAAGGGGCCTTGAGGGCATGGTCGGGAGGGAAAGAGATATTGTAGATTCGCCGGCGGATGAGAAGGACGCGGTCAAAGAAGAAGCCGGCGAAAGTGAGGGAGGCGCCGGGGAAGAAACTTTAGAGGAGCCGGATGCCGGAGAGAGCATGGAGGAGGAAATCAGGAGCACCATACAGGAGGCAAAGAGGGAGGCTAAAGAGATTCCTGAAGAATAGTGCCGCTAAACCGCTTTTATTTCTGCAATAGGTATAATTTAAGATTCATGATGTCGTGGCGTTATCTCGAGGTTAAGGAGGATGAAGTGTTCAAGTGTAATGCCATTCACTCGACCCTTCTTGACGGGATGAATAAAGGGGTCAGTCCGAATACCGTTTTTCTTGAAGAGTGTCCAAGTAATGTTCTCTCTCTCGGCAGGAACCAGTGCGCTGAGGAGGAATGTGATTTGGATGCCTGTAACCGCCTCGGCGTAAAGCTGGAAAGAAGAGAGACCGGGGGAGGAGCGGGATTCATGGTTCCGGGAAATACTGCCTGGGGGGTCTGCGTCAGCAGGAGTGATGCTTCCAAGGACATGATGGAGAACTTCAAAAGATTTTCTGAGGGAGTAATAATGGGGCTGAAAAAGCTCGGCCTGAACGCTAATTTCACCCCGATTAACGACATAAATATAGACGATAAAAAAATCGGGGGAATGACGGCCATGAGCAAGAGCAATGCCGTCCTTGTCTATGGCAGCGTCATCTGGGACCTGGATTTTGAGACCTACAAGCAGATTGCGAAGATTCCGGCCCAGAAGCTGAAGAAGAAAGGGGTCCCGTCGGCCCAGAAGAGAATCACCACACTGACTGCGGAGCTGGGCAGGAAGATTCCGCCTGCCGAATTGAGGCAGTACCTGCTGCAGGGATTCGAAGAATCACTCGGCCTGAAACTGGAGAAGAAGCCGCTCAATGACGAAGAGAAAAAAATCTGGGAGGAAAAGACGAAGCAGTTCCGGGATTTGAAGTTCATATTCAGGCCCGGGCACTGCAGCGTTTCCAATGCCAGTTACATACATCCCGCCGAGAAGGGCATCATAAGGGTTGCCACCTACCTCGAGGGGGACAGCATAAGGGCCATCGGAATTACGGGGGACTTCATGCAGGTAAACGACATAGACTTTACTGGGCTGGAGAAGGCCCTTTCAGGAGTTAACGCCGAGAGAGGCGCCATTGAAGAGACCGTCAATAAATATTTCTCCGAGAACGGCGTGCAATTAATTGGAGCAACGGCGGATGATTTCATTGAGGCAATTCTTGGAGCCGTTGAGGAGTTCAAAAAATGAAAAAGATTATGTTTTTGATTGTGCTCCTGCTCTTCGCTGGCTGCGTCCAGCAGGAAGCGGAGCAGGGAGTGGAACAGGAAGAGATGGAAACGACTGTGATGGCGGAAGAGCTGACTATAAAGACGGATAAAGTGGAGTATGTCCAGGCCGACACCATCAGCATAACCGTCATGAACGGCCTCGATAGGGAGGTTCATTTTGCATCCTGCGATTACCTTGTTCTCGAAAAGGAGGTCTGGAACAAATGGGGACCATCATCGGAAAAGAGGTGCGGGAAAAACAGGATTAGCCACAGCCTGGCTCCCGGCGAGAGCAAGGAATTCTCTCTCGAGACAAGGTGGTCAGCAAACAACTACCTGGATTCTGGAACATATAGGGAGAGGTTCAGCCTGTATTTTGGCTGCTCTGACAGCGAGGTATCCAGCTGTGAGAGCAACAGCACATACTATTCAAACGAGTTTGAACTGGAGAAGAGAAAGCTGCCCGAACTGGAGGACGTCCTGAACATCTCGGTGGAGACCGACAGGGAGGAATACCGGTTCGAGGAAACGGTGAAGGTTCACGTCAGTGTCGGGAGTGAGAGGAACATCGGGATGGCAACGCTGGATGTTGAAGGAATCCGCCACGGCTGTGACAGGATTGACAGCTCCCAGAGGGTGAAAATCCCGGCTGGGGAGAGTTCATTCGATTATGAGTACCTGATACCTGCTGCGGATGACAACCTCAGCATCGATATTGGACTTTACGGGATAAACGCCGACCTCATCTATGATGGAGAATTCGAAGGAATTGTCTATGATGGAGAGGTAGTGGCAAGTGCAATGAAGAGAATAGAGATTACAGAGGGCGCAGATAGTTAAACAAATACCGCGCCCCTGTCTGCAGAGCTGACCAGTTTGGAATAACGGGCAAGAAGCCCTGTCAGTTTCTTCTCGGGCTTCTTCCAGCCCTGGAGCCTTGATTTAATCTCTTTATCGGGGATTTTGAGATTTAATTTCCTGCCAGGGATATCGATTTCTATGACATCTCCTTCCTCCACTATGGCCAGCGGGCCGCCCTCCATGGCTTCCGGGGAAACGTGGCCGATGCACGGCCCTCTCGTCCCTCCGGAGAACCTGCCGTCGGTAATGAGTGCGACCTTCTTGTAGCCCATGCCGGAGATTGCTGATGTGGGGGAGAGCATCTCCCTCATGCCGGGGCCTCCCTTTGGGCCCTCGTACCTTATGACAATGACGTCGCCCTCCTCAATCTTCTTGCCGAATATTGCCTTTATTGCCTCGTCCTCAGAGTCGAAGATTCTTGCCGGGCCCTCGTGCCTGAGCATGTCCGGGTTCACTGCGCTCTGCTTTATTACGGAGCCGTTGGGGGCAAGGCTTCCCTTCAGGACCGCGATTCCGCCCTCCTTGTGGAACGGGTTGTCCAGGGGCCTCAGGACCTCTGAGTCAGATACCTCGGCATCGGAAGCAATCTTCTTTATCGCCTTTCCAGTGACAGTTAGGTTGTCCTTCAGCATGTCCTTGATGATATTCAGAACAGCTGGAACTCCTCCCGCGAATTCCACGTCCTCCATGAAGAATTCACCGCCCGGCCTTATGTTCGTTATGTGCGGGGTCTCCCTGCTGATTTTGTCGAACAGGTCCAGCTCGAGCTTAATGCCAGCGTCGTTGGCGATGGCCGGGATGTGCAGTGCCGTGTTGGTTGAACCGCCCATTGCCATATCCACTCTTATGGCGTTCTCGAAGGCGTTCTTGGTCAAAATCTTTCTTGGAGTCAGGTTCTCCTCGACTAACGAGACAGCCCTCATTCCGGAATTGAACGCGATTCTCCTTTTCTTGGCTGATACTGCCAGGGCCGTTCCACAGCCCTCCAGGGACATTCCCAATGCTTCGGTAACGCAGGCCATTGTATTGGCGGTGTAGAGGCCCTGGCAGGAGCCGACGCCGGGGCATGCGCACTCTTCCAGGGCGTAGACCTCCTCTTCGGCAAGCTCTCCGGCCTGGCACTTTGCAAGCGCTTCGAATGTGTCCCTGACCAATGAGAGTTTCCTTCCCTTGTATCTGCCGGATAGCATAGGACCGGCCGTAACGACTATGGAAGGGATGTCAACCCTTGCAGCGCCCATCAGCATACCCGGAGTGATTTTGTCGCAGTTTGTTAACAAAACAAGGCCGTCGAAGGCGTGGGCCATGGCCATTGATTCTATAATGTCTGCAATTAATTCCCTGGAAGGAAGAGAATAGTTCATTCCCTCATGGCCCATTGCAATGCCGTCGCAGATTCCGGGGACGCCGAAGAAGAATGAATTCCCTCCGCCTGAATGGACTCCCTTCTCAATGAATCTCTCCAGGGTTCGCATTTCTATGTGCCCCGGGACGACGTCGCTGAATGATGTCGCGACTCCGATGAACGGCTTGTCCATCTGCTCCTTTGATAGTCCTGTTGCATAGAGAAGCGCCCTGTGAGGGGCCCTCTCCAGTCCTTTTTTGATTCTGTCGGACCTCATCTTAGTCTATATCCGTCTTATCGTGCCTTACCCTGTCAAATGGGCTCGCGACAGTGCTTGCTATATTCGTGAGATGGCCGCTTATCCTCCTGAGATACCTTGTCAGCAAGGTATATGCTATGGCCTTCTTTACAGTGATTTCTGAGTCATTCATTATCTCCCTGACTGTTTTGTCGAGGGTTACACGGATCTCGTCCTCATACATAGACTCTACCTTGGCCGCAGAATCCTCGTCAGCCTCCATAAAGGCCTTTAGCGTCAGGTCAAACATAGTGTCTATCTTACTTTTGCTACCCCGGAGTACATCCGTGTACTTGTCTGACTCGAATTTCTCGAGATACGTCTCGTTCAGCTTAACAATTGCCTTGGAAACATCCCCTATCCTCTCAAGGTCCCTCACAACGTCCACGAATATAAATGATGCTATTATGTCCTGCTGTGGATTTACGGATAGGTGCTCAAGTATCTTCCTTCTCGTTTCTATCTCAAGATTGTTCAGATTCTTGTCGGTTTTGTATATGTCGACCTCCATCTCCTTGTTGTTTATCAGGGCGTCTGTTGAATTCTCGAACATGCTGCGGCTCTCCTTGAACATCTTCTCCAGGTTCTTCAACGCCTGGTTCATAAGGCTTTGCTTTTTCCACACACCAAATAGTTTACGGAACATTTACATCACTCACCATATTTATTTAAATGCTAAGATAAAAATAAGGGGGATGATGTGAAGGGCAAAATATATGAATAAAAATACAAATGCATGCTTTTTTGACTTTGCTACTATTTTTGCAAAACCAATAGCGAGTCGTATGGGTATCTCTCTGAAGGGATAGATTAGCACTACTCCGAATATGTTGAAAAGCAGGTGGGTGAAGGCAACCGTAACTGCCGCGGGGTTCAAAGTAATGAGTGCGGCCATCATTGCAGTTACTGTCGTACCTATGTTTGAGCCCAGAGTATAGGGGAATATCTTCCTGACGGTAAGGATTCCGGCCCCTACGAGCGGGATTATGATTGATGTGGTCACGGAACTGCTTTGCACTAATATAGTAAGCATTATACCAAGAACAAATGCTGTTGGGGCATTCTTGAACAGGTATCGATCAATCATCACCTCAAACTGGGTCATCATCAACGACCTCGTTATATCAACCATGAATTTCAAAGCAAGAAACAGCATAATCAATGAGAGAACAAACATCGTTATTGGTGACCCTCCAGTCAGCCCAGCAACGAATTTAACGGCGGGCTTTACCAGATAATCAAGAGGTCCGATAAATTTCATTCCCCCCGCCCCAACAAAGGCGTCTGATAGAAGGGTTGCGGACTTCTCCAGGACATGAGTTGTCATCTCGAGAGGAAATAGAACCAGGACCGCCATAATATTGAAGAAGTCATGAACAACCGAGGCTGCGAACGCCCTCTCGAACTCCTGCTTTCTTGTTACATGCATTATGGAGACTATTGTATTTGTTACGGTAGTCCCAATGTTAGCACCCATTATGATTGGAATCGCGTTCTCCAGCGACAACCCTCCGACGGCTACAAGCCCGACGACTATTGATGTCGTAGTAGAAGAGCTCTGGATTATACTGGTTGCAACTATACCTATGAAAAGTCCTGCCAGGGGGTCAGAAGTGGTCGTAATGAGAAGCTCGGCGAAGTCCTTGCCGAATAGCTTGAAGGAGGCACCCATCAGCTGTATACTCACCAGAAAGACATAAATCAGGAGGAAAAGCAGCAGAACTTTTTGTATATTTCTTGTGTCCAATTCTTAACGATATAGGTAAGAGGTTATAAATTGCAAAGAGATATATTCTATTTAGGTTATATGTAGCACCTAACTCAGGCGGTGTCCGGTAACTCTTATTAATTGCAGGAGCTTCGTCACCCTCTGTTGATCTTTGCGTATTCATCCCCCTCGAATTTCTTGAGATACCTCCCATTCAGTCAAGCAATTGTCTTTGAGAATCCCCTATTCTTTCCAGATCTCTTACAGCCTCCACGAATATAAATGATGCTATTATGTCCTGCTGTGGATTTACGGATAGGTGCTCGAGTATCTTCCTTCTCGTTTCTATCTCAAGATTGTTCAGATTCTTGTCGGTCTTGTATATGTCAGCCTCTGTCTTTTCAGTATAGGCTAATGTCTTTGTCGACTTCTCAAACATACGGCGGCTTTCCTTAAACATCTTCTCTAGGTTCTTGGGTGTCTGATTCATAAGGCCTCGTTTTCCCCACATACCAAATAGTTCATGAAACATTTTACATCACTTTTAATCAGCCGAATTCTCCGCTTATGTAGTCTTTGGTTAGTTTATTCTGGGGATTGTTGAAAATTTCCTCTGTTTCTGAGTATTCGATTATTTTTCCACCAAACAGATAACAGGTGTAGTCTGAAATACGCCTTGCCTGATGCATATTATGGGTAACAATGACAATGGTCTCCTCTTTTTTCAATTTCTTTAGGAGAGATTCAATTCTTGCCGTAGCAATTGGATCCAGTGCCGAGCACGGTTCATCCAATAAAATAACGTCTGGGTTGACAGCCAAGGCTCTCGCAATACATAATCTCTGTTGTTGTCCGCCAGAAAGCCTGAAAGCTGACAAATCTAATCTGTCTTTGACCTCAACCCATAGGTCTGCCTTCACCAGGCTTTCCTTTACAGTTTCTCTTATCATACTCTTGTCCTTCACGTTCTGCAGTCTCAGGCCGTAGGCAACATTGTCAAATATAGACATCGGGAAAGGATTCGGCTTTTGAAAAACCATCCCGATTCTCCTTCTTAATTCAACAACGTCTACATGCTTATCGTAAATGTTTTCTTTGTTATATAACACCTGACCGTCCATTCTTGACATTGGAATCACTTCATTCATCCGGTTAATACACCTAATCAGGGTTGATTTTCCACAGCCGGAAGGTCCGATGAGTGCTGTAATCCTATTTGAAGGTACTTTAAAATCGACATTGAATAGAATCTGTTCCTCATTATAGCAGAAATTAACGCCCCTAAATTCTACCTTCACATTATTCTTTTCCAGTTTTACCATTCTTTCTTCCTCCTCAAAGTATATCTAATCGCAAACACGCCAGAATTCAAAATAAAAACCAATGTAATTAGTACAAGGGCTGTGCCCAGGGCATATTCTCTTGCGTGGGGGCTGGAATGCTGCGTTGCTAGAATAAACAGGTGGTAGGGTAATGCCATGAATTTATCAAAAGGAGAGTTAGGCAGGTATCCCATGAAGAATGTGGCCCCGACCATAATGATTGGTGCAGTCTCACCCATCGCTCTTGATATTCCTAGTATCGAACCAGTCAGTATTCCACCCAAGGAATGTGGTAAGACAACCGCCTTTATGGTCTGCCATTTCGTAGCTCCCAGTGCATAGCTGCCCTCCCTGAACGAAACAGGAACGGCCTTTAAGGCTTCTTCACTCGTAGTTATTATCCAGGGCAGAGTCATGCAGCCAAGGGTCAGTGAGGCAGCAAACAGTGAAGTCCCCAGTTTCAGGAATACTACAAAAAGGGATAAACCGAATAACCCGTACACTACTGAGGGTACACCTGCAAGATTTCTTACCGCTAACTTAATAATCCTGGTAAGTAGGGTATCCTTTGCATACTCATTTAAGTAGATTGCAGTGCAGATACCAGTGGGTATTGAGATGATTGAAACTCCTAGTGCAAGAAAAACCGTCCCCATAATCGCTGGGAAAATCCCACCCGATGTAATGTCTCTGTGAGACCACATGCTCGTGAGGAATTTCATGTCAATAACACCTACGCCTTCTTTAAAGACGTATACAAGGATTAACAACAAGATTGCAACTGATAAAAACGTGGCTAATCTGAAGGACATAAAATATATCTCCTGTTTTAGGTGATCGTTTACCATTTAAACCTCCCCACCTGTCTTTCAATGATGATGTCTGAGATAAAGTTTACCAGAAAAGTCATGACAAACAAAACAAGACCTATAGCAAATAATGCTTCGTAGTGGAGGCTTCCTTTCACAACCTCCTTTATTTCTATTGCAATGTTGGCTGTCATCGGCCTTATGGGATCAAAGAAAGATCGGGGCATTGCTCTTGAGTTACCTGCCACCATCAGGACCGCCATCGTTTCACCAACTGCCCGACCCAATCCAAGCATTATGGATGCGATAATACCTGACAATGCTGCCGGAAGCAGGGTCATTTTTATCATCTGCCATCTGGTTGCACCCAAAGCCAAACTGGCTTCCCTGAACTCCTGGGGTAGTGAGGTCAGTACATCCTCTGAGATGCTGATTATTGTAGGTAAGACCATTATCCCGACTATGATAGATGATGTGAAAGCGTTTAGTCCGCTGCTCAGACCAAAAATCCCGGCAATTAATGGCGAGAGGAACAGTATTCCGATCAATCCAAGAACTACTGAGGGTATGCTTGCAATCATTTCTATGACTGGCTTTACAATCTCCCTCACTTTTGGGCTGGCTATTTCCGATAAATAAACAGCACTCATTATCCCCAAAGGTATTGCTATAATTAGGGAACCTAGCGTTACCATCAGGGTTCCGGTTACCAGACCCAGGGTACCATATCTTGGTGTCGTGTATGCACTGGGATTCCAGTCATTACCTAAGAAAAATTCTGCGGGGGATGTCTCTGAGAAGGCCTGGATTCCGGTAATGAAAAGAAAAACAAAGATTCCGATCAGGATCAATAGTGCCGTAATGCTTATTGCAGAGAAGAATACTTCAATGGATTTCTCTTTAATGTTTCTGTAATTTGACCTGGTAATCCTAGCCCAATACTTCATCATTATGTTCCTTGTCCTCCCCGGTTATTGAGACAAAACCTGATTTTTCCACAATCTCCTGTCCCTCACTGCTTAACTCAAACATCAAGAGATCGTAGATGGGAGAATCCATTGCCGGCTTTTCTGCCAAGTATTGGAGTAAAGGTCTAGAGATTGGATACTCTGAAAGCATTGACTCATCCAGCGGTGATATGTAGGGGGTGTTCCTGTCCTTTGCTACTTTTATTGTCTTTATCCCATTGATTTGTCTGCCGCCCTCGTCTGTGACGTATCCAACCCCAACGTATCCCGCTCCGGTTTTATCCTGTTTAACAGCGTCTATAATCGCCTGGTTCCCCTCCATATTCCTCATATGTGGTGAATAATCACCCTTTATGACTTCTTCCATAAAATAAACGTACGTGCCTGAGGTACTCTGTCTCCCATAAAGCGTAATTTTTTGATCTCTTCCTCCAACACCCTCCCAGTTGGTAATTTCGCCTTTATAAATCCCACTTATCTGATCTATAGTCAACTCTGATACGGGATTGTCTTCATGTACAACTACTGATAACATATCTCTGGCTATTATAAATTCTTGTGGATTTACTTTTCTTTCTTCGGCCAGCTTCAATTCCTTTCCCTTGATAGGTCTTGAAGAGTCTGCAATGTTGACTTCGCCATTAATCAAGGCAGCAATGCCTGTTCCTGATCCTCCGCCGGTAACAGATATTCTTACATCTGGGTTATTTTGAGTGTATGCCTCGGCCAGATTAGAAACCAACTGTAGCAGGGTGTCAGAACCCTTTATTTCTATATCTTCTATGCTTTTTTCAGTTGTTACGTTTTCGTTAATACAGCCAGCTACCAGAATAACTGATAGCAATACAACAACTAGGTTAACGTATCTCATTTTTTCTTTAAGTCCTCCCTTTCCATTCTATGATATATACTCTAATAAAGATTTATATAGTCATGCTACATAGACTATATAGCAAATGGAAAACTTTATATAGTTGTTTTTCCTATGTTACAATATGCACCGGAGAAAAATACAATTGATTGCTGGAACAACCTATTCTGTATCACTGCCCAAAGAATGGGTTAAGAGAAATAATCTAAGAGAAAAAAATGAGATCCTACTCTTTGAAAAAGATGATAGAACACTGGTCATATCCCCACATTCAATAGACGGAGGAAAACTGGATAATATCTCACTTAACATTGATGAATACGCCACCAACATTGATCAGGTACTGTTTGCAGTGTATTATCTGGGAATCGAGAATATAAGCTTGTTTTCCAGAAAGGAGTTAACAAAAGACGTTAAAGCAAGGATTAGAAAAACAATAACACATATGAGCGGTACTGAGATAAGCTATGAGGATAAACAAAAGATCACAATAAAGGTGCTGTTAGACCAATCAAAGGTAGACATTATCCAGGTATTTTATCGGATAAGTCTGATTCTTGAGTCATCTATTTCAAATGTCTTGGAGGACTTAGATATTAATGAGATAAGAATCAACGAGAATGAGATCGATAGACTGTACCACCTGATAGCTAAGATCGTTTTACTATCGTTAATAGACTCGAATGTTTTGCATTCTTCTAAGATAAAGAATGTGTCATTAGTTCCCGCATATTTTTTGATAAGTAAAAGATTAGAGAATATTGGGGATAATATCAACCATCTTTCAGAATACTTGCATGAAACTAAAGTCGACTTTGAAAATAAAAAAGAGATTCTGGGTTTCATTAAAGCCGAGCTTAACAGAAACATAGACTATGTTGCACGCATACCTAAAGCCTCTAAAGTTTTTGAAAAAATAAATGCTGATGATTTAAGGAAAATAAACAATTCCATCTCAAAAGTAGAAGACAGAACCATTCAAAACTACCTAGAATACATAATCAGATACGTTGTTGACATAGAAGAAGAAATAGTCAATATATCATTCTATAACAAATTAATCCATGACAATATCCTATGAACTATTCTGCGGGCTGGATTAAGCCATCGCTCAGCCTCTTCCAAGAACACCAAATTCTGAAAACGGCAGTGTCTAACTCGATCGGTGTCCAGTAACTCATTAAAATATTGCTTGATTATACGTTCAATAAGCTAGTGTTAGAAGAAACAGCATATTTGCTTGAGTTCGCCACTTTTGGCCTAGTTCTCACTACCTGACTG
>JAHIKS010000036.1 GCA_018897475.1 Candidatus Altarchaeota archaeon | reverse complement strand
CAAACATAGAAGCTGGCACTATAAAAGGTACTAGGACTTCCGCACATTTAATGCGTTTAAGTTCATCATAACGTTCCTTATCAGAGTGTATAAATCGCCCCCACTCCTCTGCATTCTTCACATCTCGCAGGATTTCTTCTAACCTTTCAGAGTTTATATCAACCACTTTATACTTTTTGGTTTTATCTGATGCAGCATTTCCATCTGAGATATAAGCACCAAGTCGTGATAACACCGTCCGGTTTATACATATGAAGCAAAGATTCTTTCGCCCATACTTCTTGATTACCTCGCAGACCATGGGGTTCCGACGAGTAACATGTAATGGAACGTATGAATGAATATCTAAGTCACCTATTGTTTTATTATGTCTTTTATCCTGAACCGGACTTTTGGAAATGTCAGTATACCGTGGCCTCTTTTCTTTAGCAACGTTGTTACAAAATAACCCGTCATGGATTATTGAATTGATGTTATCGATATGTGTGATATGATAAAACGGGGGTATTTTCAGCTCTTCTATTTTTCGGGATGTTTTAGGGACCTCAAGATAGATTTGTAGGTCCATAGGGCAAATCGTTGCCGAATATTCTAAACCTAACTGTTCTAATGCTTCAAATAGTTCATCTGTTACAGGGATAACCTCAACTCCCAATAGAGATTCAATTTCACGAACTGAGAAATATTCAGAATTGTGTTTCCTCTCCTTCTCTGCTATCTCTTCTATCGCATCCTTATATGCCTTTACAGTAACTTCGTTTTCCTTCATGGTAGATCAAACTATAGGGGGATATGGTCTTCTTTTAATACTTAACTGAAAGGTAGATTAAAAATAGATTAGAGAGACTTCAATCCCCCGGTTTGGAAAATTATCCGCTCCAATCCCCCAACACCCCCCGTTCAAACACACTGAATCCGCCTGCCGGATTCAGGCGCATATGGAATTCCTTCGGAATTTGCATATATCGGGAGGGGGGAAGGGGGCTGGCGATGGGTGCTGATGGTTGAGAAGCTGCAGGAGATGGCACAGGAACGGACGGGTAAATAAATTCAAAATAATCCTATAATCACTGCCGGATATTTAATCACCTATATGGGATTTATACTTGGATTTTGAGACATACTCCAACATCGCTTCAATGACTTTCCTACGTCGGTCATCTCTTATTTCCTTCCAGTATATTCTTACAGCCCCTTTGTTTTTATCCAACGACCAAAAGCGAAAACGCTTCTTTTTTTTCGTTGAGCTCGATTCTGGTATCCACCCAAGCGATTGTTTATAATGGGCTTTAAACCTCCTAGATAGTTTTCCTTCGCCAACATAAAGCGTAGTTTTGCCTTTTTTATAAACATATATACCCTTTATTTTCTTAAGGCCCTTTTTATTAATCTCTTTTTTAGTGCTTTCATGAAACTTATTTGTGAGTTTATTGTAGCTAATCCTTTTTCCCTTTTTATATTTTTTATCTCCCTGTTCAAATTCAAAGGATCTCCAATAATCTGATTTTTTAGACACGGATAAAACGCCGGTTTTCCTTAGAAATCTTCTACATTCCTTCTTCAATCTTCTCTTCATTCTTTAACCTCTCTCAACTAGTTCATCCAACCACTCAATCATTAGACCCCTCAAAAATAAGCCAGGTTATCCCCCACATCACCCAACCTCAATCTGAGAGGTATCCTTCAGTATTATCTCCACTCGCCCATCGTATTCTTTGATTTCGCCCCTTATCCTGACTGTTTCACCGCCATAGTATTCGTCTGCGTCCTCAGGGAACCTGTGCCAGCTGTCGGCCCATATAACGGCTGTGAAACATTGATTGGGATAGCCCTTTTCGAAATTCAGAAATATCGCCGTGGCTTCGTGCTTGTAGCCATCAACTACCCTGCCCTCGACAATTATCTCTTCCCCTGTGTAATTTCCGGCATTGCAGGCTCCGACAACCTTTAAGCCGGTGCTCTCTTCAGTCAGCTTCGTCCATTCCAATGGACGTGGTGGTTCCGGCTCATCATCGCCCCACTTGCATCCGATTTTATTTTCTATCGCTTCTTTTTCTGCAGCAATTATCTCCTCTTTATATTTTACATTGTCGGGGAAGAACCTTGCTACCGCCAGGCCCTCCTTAACTAGCTGGAGGTTTATGTTCTTCCCGTCCAGAAAGATGTACCGGAGGTATCTATCATACTGGTCCTTATCGGATTTATCCGCTTCAAGAAAAACCTCCTCATTCAGAACGTACTCCTCAAGCCTGTCCTTTGCCTCATCATGACAGGGATATCCTCTTTCATCGGCATCGATTCCAATAAGTCGGACGTGTTCCCCTTCCACAACGACAGTATCGCCATCGATCACCTTTGTTACCAGCTTATAGCCCGGTCTGTCAGCGCTTGGTTGGCTGTCGTCAATATCCGGAGGTACAAGGTTATAGACGCCAACAATGGCAAAGGCGATTATGATTCCCAAAAGCACGCTTTTCTTTTCCATATCCAACCAGTTCATTATTGGATTCCTGCAAAATAACCCATTCCCTGCCCCATCTCCCCTAGAAATAAACGAAATAAACGCTGAGTTTGTATAATTCTCCGAAATCACTATAACTATCAGTGAGTAAGAATGAAAAATATGGATAAGGAGAGAGTAAAGGGGAGTATCAGGAAGGAACTTGAAACGATAAAACTGGTGGACGAGGTATTCGACGAGCTTGGCGGTGGCAACAGGAACAGCGGAGCGATAAGCGTGGCAAAGGAACATTACCTGCATGGGGCGGTTGAGAGGATGATGGGGCTCTGTACCCATCACACGGTTGATATGAAGGTAATCAGGCAGATAGCGAACATGGCCGCCAGGATGGAGCGAATCCGCTACGACGCCTTCAGGAAGGCCGGATTCACCAAGAAGGAGGCGCTGGCTTTCTGCACGGGTGATGAGTAAGGGAGCCCGATGTTCTGGTGAGGTGAGAGGATGATTGATTTATCACTAAAATACTTCGAAATGGCGGAGGGGGAATATAAGAAAGCCGAGAAGCACTATCCTGAGATGCTGAAATGCCAGGATGCTGTTGAGAAGGCTTATGACCTTCTTACGATATCGGCCACTAATGTTATCCTTAAACTTCTGAGGGAAAAGGGCTACAATGCCCCAAAGGAGGTTCACGAGCGAATGTATCTGGAGGATAGCAGGGATGTGTACGGAAAGGTCAAGCTCCTCGTGAAGAAAGACCCTCGAGTTAGGGAAACGTATGAGAAGTACATTAATATACGCTCCAGGTCAAGCTGGATCGAATACTGGGGAACAGACAGGGTCAAGGAGACTATCGATAGAACCGGGGAGTTGATAGACGAGGTGGAAGAATTCCTTGGGGACCCGGAGCCGAGGATGAAGAAGAGCCTGAAAAGGGCTGGGGAATTCTACCAGGAGGCGTTAAGTGACTATGAGGCGGCAAGGAAGGAAAGGGAGAGGATAAGCCCATGGTTGCTGGTTCAACGGTATCTCCTTCCGGCCCAGCAGCAGCTCTGCGGGGCCTTCATCGACAGCAAATTCGGAAGGAACAGCTCAAAAGAGGCAAAGGAGACACATAAGAGGCTCTTCGGAGAACTTGAGGTAATCAATGAGCACCTTTATGACCGTGATACCTATGAGGACTTTACCTTTAGGGATGTGAAAAAGCTCCTCAAATGCTTTGAGCAATCCATGAGATTGGTGAGGGAAAAACTAAAATAAGTAAAATGGACCGATGCCCAACCTGTAAGAGGAAATTCGAAATGCTGGAGGATTATCCAATAATCCATCTGATTGAATTCAGGCGGAAGAGGATTCCTGCAGATATCGCCTTCCCATTTACAGATGACACACCATTTGTCGAGGATCCCTCCAAACTCTGTTTCAGTAAGAAGGTGCCCAAGGGGGTAGTAAAGCTGCTCCGGGAAAGCAAGGGCAATGCAGTGGAATACAACGGCTGGAGATGGCAGCAAGAAGGGTGTGACAAGGACGTCTATACCAGATCCCAGAACGACCAGAAGGAGACCATTCTGGAACAGCTTGAACCCTACCTGAAAAGGCTGGAATCCTTGGCAGGAAAAACACTCCCAGCGAAGGAATTCTTCCCAGGGTTCAAGAGGGACGGCTACTTCAAGTATGCATTCACCATCCCAAAGACCGGCCACTGGTTAAGCTTCATGGAAAATAGAAGGAGTAGAGGCCATAGAAGGGTGGCCCTTCATGTGCTGAAAGAGGGGAACATTGAAAGCGCAGGCAAACCAGCCCTCTTTGGCGTGGCTCATATTGGAACGATAAAGTACGATGGAAGAATCGAGAATGATAAAGGAGATATTTTGTAGAGCTTGAGAGTGGGAAGAAACATGAACATAAAATCTGGGACACAGGAGCTTAGAGAAGCCTACATGAAGTCCTGCAAGAAGTTTATCAGGACATGGAAGGCCAAGTGGGAGAAGGAAGGACACGACTTTCCTGACGAACTGATGATTTGGGCTTTCCGTAGAGCCATTAAAGACCTTAGAGGAAAGAACGAGTTAGGCATTGGCGAGTTTGTTCAGGAAGCCAAAGTAATGCTGTTCAACGATAGTAAAAGAAAGCTCAATTTCCACCCTGCCACTAATGTCAAGCTCACCAACCCGATAGTTCTAAAACTTAAACCAGAAGAAGAATTGTTTGTCAAGATTTGGGATAGAGAAATCATGGTATCTAAATCAAAGTGGGAGAAAGAAAAACAAGCCAGCCAAACTAATTGTGGCTTGGAGCCAGTAGAACACAAGATTTTTGATTCTGTGATTCGTGTCAGAATTCTTAATGACGATGACATAAGGACACTGATTGATGTGTTCGATGGTTGCGGAGAGTGTTGGGACGACACCCCCGAGGATTGTGAATATCGACCTCTCAGGAAAAAAATTGGACTTGGGGACTGCCATGTTCTTGAGGTCAAGAAAAACCTTAGAAGGATGAGAGCCAAGAAAAGGGAGAAGGATTAAAAGATGACCAAAGAGAGAATGGCAAAAAAGACAAACCTACACTATCTTAGAGTCGTAGGACCTAGACTAAAAACTAAAACCTTCAATAGCCAAAAAGAATATGAAGCGTGGAGGGACAAGAATAAACACAATTTCAAGGGCGACATCAAACTTGGGATTCTTAGAGACAAAGACCACAAGGTTATCTCTATAACGGCCTCCTACCAACTAAGAAATGAAAACAAAGAAAGTCTATCCAGTGGGTGTGATTGAAGAGCCAGCAATGTGGTGCGACATACTAGACGAAGACGGTAACTTTATCTGCTGTATTTCCAGCACTCTGGATGAGGATAATATAGAAGAGGGCATTAAGGAGGGGGTTCACTATTTCGATGAATTTCCCGATGTTGTTGTAGGGTGTAAGGATGGACTGGTTACTTTCGAGGTAATGAAGCAAGGGCTAAAAGTATTGGAGAAAGACCCGAGGAACAGGTACGCATACAAGCTTATCAGGAAGAATTATGTTGAATTGATAGAATGACCAAGATAGCCTTTGACATCGACGGGGTCCTGGCCCACGGGCTGGACATAGAGGAGCTGAAGAACGGGGCAGGGAATGATATCTACGCCGGACTGGAATTCGCGCCGGAATCCACCGGGGTGATGCAGAGGTTCCGGCAGGGGAACGGGATATATATCCTTACCGCAAGGCCCGAGGACTGCAGGGAGGTGACGGAGGAATGGCTCAGGAGGAACGGGGTGGAATACAATGGGCTGTTTCTTAACGGATACTCCACATGGGAGCTTGGTCCCAGGCACAAGGCAGAGGTCGTCGAGAGGGAGGGAATCCGCCTCCTGGTGGATGATGACCCGAGGATTGTCGATTACGTTAATGAGAACACGGGCTGCACAGCGGTGCTTTTTAGGGGATGGAATCAGATTAATCAGTTGCTAGACAGGGATCTGGGGGAGTATGACGCAGGGCACTCTGTCATCAGGTGCGAAACACTATCCACGACAAGAAGCAATGCGGTGAAATCTGATTTATAAACTAGGCATTATTATAGTATTTAAACCATAATATTATTAAATATTACTATAATACCAATAAGATGGACAAAACGACATTAATGATATTGGATGAACTAAGCAGTAATCTAGGCAGAAATATCTCTATTCATGGTCTCACGAATGAGTTAAAAAAAGATTGCCACAAAGCTCATTACAAAAATATATACGACAAAATAAAAGAACTGAGCAAAAATAATGATATAATACTGGAAAAAATTGGAAACTCCTCCATAATGTAGATGGTCGTTTATTTTTCCCCGGTTTTGGTCGTTATTTTTCCCCACCTCGTGATAGGTATATTGGGGAGGGTAGGTTATAAATCTTGTTATTGCTCACCTCTTTTTTGTGGGTTTAATCCGATTTTTTGTCGTTCTT
>JAHIKS010000035.1 GCA_018897475.1 Candidatus Altarchaeota archaeon | reverse complement strand
ACGCTGTCTGAGTCAGTGTTTGTGTTGCCTGAATTCCCAACACCATTGCCGTCATCAGCACCGCCAATATCCTCCGCCGCTTCCGGGCCGCCGCTGCTCAATACAAAAAAGGCGACGACAGCAATAACCAGCAATGCAGGGATTATGTAGACCGGCTTAAAGCCAGACTTTTCTTTTCCTTCCTTTTCAACAAATTTATCTCTTTTAGCCATTTTTTATCCTCCACAACCACATCCTCCGCCACTACTTCCACCGCAGGTTGGACTTCCGCAGGAAGCTGCGGAAGTCGTGCCGCTTATCTTTTCAGCATCTTCTTTGCTTATTATCGTAGCTGGATAACCTGAGTTTGTTATAGCATCCGCTATCCCCTGGGAACTCACTATCCCGGAATCATATTCGACAACGGCCTTTCCAGGATATCCAAGATAGACATCATACTTCTCAACCCCATTTACTTTTGAGAGAGCCTGACGTATTGTAGAAAGACAGCCGCCACAGCTCATGCCATCGATTCTGAAGGTGCCTATCTTTGTCCCTTCATCAGGCGAGTCTGGGTTTACCTCTCTTAGAAGCGGTTGATTTGGATCAGATAACGGTTCCGCGTCTTCAAGTTCTCCACCTCCAGAATTTCCATCAGAGACCTCAATCATGAGGTCGATGATTTCCTCAAACTTCTCATAGGGCTGTGCCCCAACGACCATCTGGTCATTGATGAAGAATGTCGGCGTTTCACTAACGCCCCTGCTCTGCCCTTCCTTGAGGTCGTTCTGAACCAGGGATGTTTTCTCTCCGCTGTCAAGACAGCTGTTAAACCTCTCTGAATCCAAGCCAAGGTCTTTTGCGTAATTTTTCAGGCTTGCGGTATCCAATGCTCGCTGGTTTTCGAATAGTACGTCATGGTACTCACTGAATTCTCCCTGGTCTCTGGCACACTCTGAGGCCTCTGCTGCCTTTTGTGCATACCGGTGGAAATTCAACGGGAAATGCTTGAAGACTATTTCAACATCATCGCCATACTCTTCTTTGATTCTCTTTACTGTCGGTGCAGCTTTTGCACAGTAGGGGCACTGGAACTCCGAGAACTCCACTATCTTTACCTTGCCGGTGTTGGATTCCGAAGCATATGCCGAAACTGCCTTACCCACCAGGGTACCGGATTTCAGGGCATCGGGTCCAGAATCCCCTGAATTTGCATAGTCGTATAAAATGGCCACGCCAAAGAAGACCACGAGCACGGCGATAACCAATCCAAATACTAAATTTATTTTTTCCATATATAGAACCAGGATGAAACGATATAAGTTCGACTGTACGGACTAGTTTCAATGCAGTTATAATTATTGCTTCCTCAGCAGGACAAGGTTGTTCAGGCCCTTCCTCCTGCGCTCGAGCAGGCCCTTGTTCTCCAGCCGGTCGAGAACTCTGCTCACCTTTGCCTTTGGGAGTTCCGTCTCCTTGACCAAGTCGGCCTGGAATACGACGCCGTCCGCCCTATAGATTTCCTCATAGATTTTCTTCTCGTCCTCGTCCAGGCTCTTTACCTGCTCCGCAAGTTTCTTTTCCTTTTCCGCGTATTCTCTTTCCATGCCTCGGGCAGTTAGAATGACATAGACGCCAAGGATGCCCAGGAGCAGGGCTATGAAGAATCCGAGATATGCATAGAGTGGCAGGTCATTGCTCATGGGACACTCTCCCGTGGGGCATCCGCATGATGACTCGTTCCCCTGGTTTATGTCATCCACGAACGAGGTCATCACGAACAGGAAGACCACGCAGATTCCTATGAGGATTACTCCGATGCTTTTCGTTCTCATCTTGCTACTATACAAAATATACCGACTATATGCTTAATAATAACGATTGTTATCTAAGCCCTTAGTTTTTGAATTAAACCACAGGCACTGCAGACAGCATTCCTGGAGGGCTCTCCGCAAAGCTCGCAATGCATCAGCTTTTCTGTTGTTTTGTAGTGTTCTTTCAAGGCTGGGAGGATATCCAGAAGGTTATTGACCAGGTTCTGCTTTATTCCCGGAGATTCTATCTCGAGGTCATCGAGTATATCTCTTATGGATGATCTATAGGTATCGGTAGAGCAGGGACATCTGTCATAGACTACGGGGAATTCCATCATTTCTGAGTATTTTCTTGTTTCGCCTTCTGAACAAAAGTATAGGGGCTTTATTCTTGGGACAAATTTCCTGTCGCTAATCCGGCCGGTTCTTGGACCCAGTTTTGCAGATAGCCCCATGTTTCCCTGAATAAAGTTCATTAAGACTGTCTGTGCCTCATCGTCCAGGTTATGGCCTGTTGCTAATTTTGTGGCATTCAGTTCTCTAACTTTTTTATTCAGCAGGACTCTTCTTAAAACCCCGCAAACCGTGCATGACTTGAGCTTATGCCTTGATTTAAGTACCGACCTCATGTAACAGACGGAATATCCAAATTCCTCTTTGAATGATACAACATGGAGCTTTATGCCATTCTCCTTGCAAAAAAGTTTGGTATTCTCTAGATTTTCCTTGGAATAGTTTCCTATTAGAAGGTCTATTATTATCGCTTCTACCGAGTAGCCGAATTTATTTAGCAGATAGAGCGTGGTGGTTGAATCCTTGCCTCCGGAACATGCCACCATCACTCTGTCTTCTTTGTCTATTAGATTATATTTTTTGATAGTTTCCTTTACCCTATCTTCAAAGTTTTTAATGAACTGCTCTTTTCCCTTCGGCATTTTATTCAGCCATTAAAGGTCCACTACAATAAGGGCATCTCTTGTCGCATTCCTCTGCTATAGGACATATGGTCCTTGAGAGAACCGCCATCGGATGTCCCTTGCTCTTTAGTTCGAATTCGTTGCTCCAGCCGAAGGGTACTCTTTTTACCTCAAAGCCCGATTCTTTCAGGGAGGATTCGACCCCTTTCAGAATCTTCAATGCAATCTCGGGGTGGGAAAGGCTCTGCGATAAATGGGCGAAGGGGAATACAACGATATTCTTCAGTTTCATCTTATCTGCGACCTTGACAATCTCCTCCCGAATGGAGTTTATGGTTTCGTCGGGCTTGATTTCATCGTATTTCTCGACGCATGAAAACGCCACGATGCAGTCGTTCATGCTGCCTTCCTTCTCCGTTGTTTCCTCGGCGAATTTGGTCCCTCTCTTTGCCCTGTACCAAATCCTGTCCACGTGGATGAAGAGAAGTTTCATTCTAAAGGATTCATGCTCCCAGTTCTATAGCCCTGTAAATCGAGCGTAATATATTTGAATCCGAGTCTTTTTAAGCTATTTACGATGTGGTCTTTATTTTTCAGGATGGTGGGAAATTCGTCGGGGAGGACTTCAATTCTTGCCAGTTCGTTGTAGTGCCTAACTCTGGCCTGCTCAATGCCGGAATCCATTACAAATTCCTCCGCTTCTTCAACCATCCTAAGTTTTTCCTGGGTTATTTCCTCGCCGTAGGGAATTCTCGATGAGAGGCACGCCATCTGGGGTTTATCGCAGTTCGGCAGCCTCAATTCCCTGGCAAGCTCCCTGACCTCGTCCTTTGTAATGGCAAGATCGAGAAGTGGGGTGCATGTACCCCCCTCACTCAGTGCCCTGTGTCCGGGCCTATAGTCCTGCAAATCATCACGATTAACGCCGAAGAGAATGGAATTGAAGCCAAGTTCCTTTGAGATTTTTTTAAGTACTAAAATTGATTCATACTTGCAGTAATAACATCTATCTTGAGAATTCTTTCTGAAATCCTTGTTGTTCAATTCATCATGCTTTACGATGATGTGCTTGATTCCAATCTCCCTTGCAGTTCTCTTTGCGTCCTTGAGCTCTCTTCGCGGGAGGGTTGATGAGTCTATTGTGACTGCTGCTGCCTTATCCCCAAGGGCGTCGCTGGCGGCCTTTGCCAGCAGGGTGCTGTCAATGCCGCCCGAGAATGCGACCAGAGCGCTTCCCTTGGATTCAATCAGTTTACAGAGTCTCTGGTATTTGGGGTGCATGTTTCACTTCTACTTCTATCTCGGATTTTCCTCCCAGAAGATTTGATGCTATTTCTGCCGCTTTCTCCCCGGACAGGAGCATCCCGCCAAAAGTGGGACCCATCCTCGGAAGCCCGAATGCTGTCGCAACTGACATTCCCGTAACAATCAGACCGGGGTAGATTTCCGTTGTGTTCTCAACGACTGCATCCTCTGAGCGCTCCACCCACATGGGACCAAAGCCCTCAGTCTTCAGAATTCCCCTGTCCTCAAGGGATTTTACAACGCATGCGTCATGCCCCGTGGCATCGATGACCACCTTGGATTCTATGGCAACCGGGTCCACGCATGTTATGGCCCTTGGTAATGCGGAAACGGCGTTCCAGTTTATGACGGCTCCTGAAACCCTGTTCTCCTTCAGAATCACATCCTCGAACCGGGTGCAGTTTATTATCTTGACTCCGGCATCGCAGGCCGAAGAGATTAGCTTGGAGCATGCATGCGGACCGTCAGCAACAAACAGGCCATCATTTAATTTCTTGTATGGAGCATTAATCTCATCCAGAACCCTCTGCCCAGGTGCCCTTACCGTTAGTTTGTTCATCAGGTAGCCGCCAATCCAGAACCCCCCTCCGAGGTAGTTGTTGCTTTCCACTATCACGGTCTTTATGTTTCTCTGGGCGAGCCTCATCCCTGCCACTAATCCAGAGGGACCGCCGCCAACTATGATAACATCGCTCTCTACATTATCCAGAAACTCCTCGGTAAATTCCGAGACAATCGCCTTTGTTATGTCACTCTCCCGGGTTGGTTGAAATATAGCCATTTTTAATCAGTATAAAGTATTAACAATTGTTAATATAAAAATTACCTAATGTTAGTGGTGGTATCTTGGAATTTAAATATTGAGCCCCTATAGATTCCGACGGCATTCAGAATGAAAGATTCAAGTAAAGAGCAGGCCCTGTCATATCATTCGCGGGGAAGGCCGGGTAAGATAGAGATCAGTTCAACGAAACCTGTTGAAAATCAAAGAGACCTGAGTCTGGCCTACACTCCAGGAGTAGCTGAGCCCTGCAAGGAGATAGCTAGGGAAGAGGAAAATATCTTTGAGTATACGAGCAAAGGAAACATGGTTGCCGTAATAACAGATGGCAGTGCGGTCTTGGGTTTAGGTAATATCGGGCCAAAGGCTGCTTTGCCGGTTATGGAGGGGAAGGCAGTATTGTTTAAAAAATTTGCAGGAGTTGACGCCTTCCCCATCTGTTTGGATACTCAGGATGTAGAAGAAATCATAAAAACAACAAAACTCATTGCACCTGGTTTTGGGGGGATAAACCTAGAGGATATTTCCGCCCCTCGTTGTTTTGAAATCGAAAAGAGGTTAAAGAAGGGGCTGGACATTCCTGTTTTCCATGATGACCAAGATGGTACGGCAGTAATCACTTTAGCTGGATTATATAATGCCCTGGAATTGGTGGGGAAGAAGATAGATGAGATAAAAGTTGTTTTTAATGGGGCCGGTGCGGCAGGCATTGCCTGTGCAAAAATCTGTCAGGTTGCAGGAGTTAAAAAGATTATTATGTGTGACAGCAAGGGGGTCATCTACAAAGGGAGAAAAGAGAATATGAATCCCTACAAGACGGAATTTGCTGCAGAAACTGAATCCAGAACCTTGGCGGAGGCGATGCATGGCGCTGACGTCTTCATTGGCGTAAGCGTGGGGGGCTGTGTCACACAAGAGATGGTAGAGTCCATGGCCACCAATCCCATAATCTTTGCCATGGCCAACCCAACCCCAGAGATATTGCCGGAAGACGCCCATGAGGTCAGAGACGATGTAATCATGGCCACGGGAAGGTCGGATTATCCGAATCAGGTCAATAATGTGCTGGGGTTCCCCTTCATATTCCGTGGGGCTTTGGATGTCAGGGCAACTGAGATTAATGAAGAAATGAAAATAGCTGCGGTCAATGCCCTTGCATCTTTGGCTAAAGAGCCGGTTCCGGATTATGTCCTGGAAGCGTATAATTTAGAGAGCCTGGATTTCGGCAAGGAATATATAATCCCCAAACCAATCGATAAGAGGCTCTTGGAATGGGTGGCAGGTGCAGTGGCCACAGCAGCCATTGAATCAGGGGCTGCCAGAAGATAATGAGTCGGGGATTTCAAGACCGTGTGATTCAGCTTTGTGTGAATTGAAATCGTATCCAAATTCTAACCGTTGAGTGCGTGGATTACCTAATGCTTTTGACCTCGGCAAATCCTTTTTCAGTCGCCTCTATTATCGTATCAATATCCTCCTTTGTATGGGCATCTGAGATAAAGAGGGATTCGAACTGGCTCGGAGGGAGCAGAATTCCCTCCTCCAGCATCTTGTTGAAGAATGCTGCATATTTTTTGGTGTCTGACTTTTTTGCGCTCTTATAGTCATGGATAGCATCAGGTGTGAAGAAGATGCACGACATTGATTCGGCTCCGGAGACGAAGGCGTCAACGCCAGCTTCAGTGGCAATCTCCCTGATGCCATCCCTAAGCCTCTTGGAATTTTTCCTCAGATTTTCATAAACACCCCCATCCTTCAACAATTCCAAAGTGGTTAAACCCGCGGTTAGTGCTATCGGATTTCCTGACAAAGTTCCAGCTTGATAAACTGGTCCTTCTGGAGCTATATACTCCATTATGTCAGCTCGGCCGCCATATGCACCGACCGGAAAGCCGCCGCCTATGACCTTGCCAAGGCAGGTAATGTCCGGGCTGATTTTATAGTAATCCTGTGCCCCGCCATAGCATAGCCTGAAGCCAGTAATAACCTCATCAAAAATCAGGAGAATGTCATTGTCCCGGGTAATCTCCCTCATGCCCTGGAGGAATCCGTCCTTTGGCGGGATTACACCCATGTTGCCCGCCACAGGCTCGACTATGACGCAGGAGATATCATCGGTCTTTTTTACCGCCTTTTCGAATTCATCCAAATCGTTGTAGGGCAGAAGAATCGTATTCTCTATAGATTCGGGAGGTACCCCTTTGCTGTCGGGCATGGATAAAGTCATGGCTCCGGAGCCTGCCTTGACCAGCAACGGGTCGAAATGCCCGTGATAGCAGCCCTCGAATTTTATTATCTTCTTTTTTCCGGTGAATCCCCTGGCCAATCTGATTGCAGACATCACGGCCTCGGTTCCGGAGTTCACCATCCTGACCCGTTCAATGGATGGAACTGCACGGGTTATCTCCCGGGCTATCTTTATCTCAGCTTCATGCGAGAGGCCATAGCTGGTGCCATAGTCCAGGGCCTTTTTAACCTCTCCAATCACCTGGGGATGGGAGTGTCCAAGAATAAGCGCGCCCCACGAGCATATCAGGTCTATGTACTCGTTATCATCAGCATCGAATATCTTCGAGCCCTCTGCCTTTTTTATGAAAAGTGGGCTCCGGTTAACTGCCTTGAATGCCCTAACAGGGCTGTTCACTCCCCCCGGCATGTATTCCTTCGCCAGGTCAAATAGCTTCCCTGAAGTCGAATCTTTCAAGCTCATTCTGAATCATTAGTTCAACTTTCTTAATCTCCTCCTTCTTGGCCAGTATATTTTCCTGGGCTATTGCCTTGAAAAAATCCAGGCGCAGGACTTTGACATTCTTCAGTCGGTCTACCTCCTTTGAGACGTCTGCAGGGACTGCGAGATCCACCAGCAGTATTTCCCTGTTTCTGGGAATCTTATCAGGAGTTATTATGGGGTGCGGTGCGCTGGTTGCTGAGAAAACTATCTCTACTTCGTTGAGTAATTTGGGTAGCCTATCCAGACCAAATGCCTTCCCCCCTACCTTGTCAGCCAGAATTCTGGCCCTTTCCAGATATCTGTTAGAGAGTAAAATCTTTTCGGTGCCTTTATTCTTCAGAGCAGTTGCAATTTTCCCAGATAGCATTCCAGAGCCTAGAATTAGTACCTTATCTGGGCTGAATTCCCCCAGGTTGAATGCATAATCTACCGCCATGGATGCTATAGAGGTCTTGCCATGGGATATCCTGGTCTTTGCTCTAGCCTTCTTCCCGAGCCGAATAGCCGAATCAAAGAATGCAGATAGATGCTCACAGCAGTGTCCTTCCTCTATTGCACTGCGATGGGCCTTCTTAACCTGCGATAGAATCTCGTTCTCTCCCAAAATCATTGAATCCAGGCCGCAGGAGACCCTGAACAGATGCTCCAGTGCTTTTCTTCCCTTTTCTACAGGCAGACCGTCCAGGTTCATATATTGATCGGAATAAAGCTCTGCCCTGTTGCAGGTGAATAAGGATACATAGTCATTCAACTCAGAGTATCGGGTATAACCCTCAAACTCATCAAATTTTGACCCAAGTCTTCCAATACCAATATCCCTGTAGGTTGTCTTTAGGTTATATAACATCTTCCTTGGATAGCAGCCCGAGAGCGGGTTTTTCCAGCATGAAATCCACGTGGAGATTAAATCTCTTTGCCTCGGCGGCGGTCCTTGGCCCAATCACCATGATGGTTTTGTTGCATAGATTATCTGAATAGTCCTGCATGAGATGTCCAAGTATATGTGGACTACTTAGGAATATAATGTCTGCAGATTTAAGAGTTTTGTCCAGGTCGTTGTGTTTGATGGTGGAGGTATCGTAAACCGCTATATTCGTGAATTCCCTTGCACTGGACTTTTTAGATGAGAATATGACTACATCTTCTTTGGAATATTTCTTCTTTAGATATGTCTCCATGCCCTTCACAGTTTCCATATCAGGAGTCTGCGATTTCACGCCATATCTGTCCAGCTCCTCCTTTGTTCTTGCTCCAACTGCAACGAATTCCCCATCCGGCTTGTATTTGTCAAATACCGACCGGACTGCATTAACGCTTGTGAATGCATAAACCCTTGACTTCGGCAGGGTGAATTCCAGGTGTTTGATGGTAAAGAGGGGATAGTTTGCCGGCCGGGCACCAAGGCCCCTAAAAAGTTCTAGGGTCTCCTGTCCAAGATCTTCCTGTCTGAAACTGAGAATTTTTCTGTTCTTTAGACGAGGCTTCCTCATCTTCAGGATATCTCCAACCACGAATATCGCAGGCGAGGTTATCTCAGCCTCTTCTGCAATCTGAACTATGCTCTCAAGTTTGGCATCAATCAGCCTGTAATTATCCATGAACGCATTCTCGGCTATAAGGCATCTAGTTTCCCTGTCCCGTTTTTTTAACAGAGCAGTGACTATCTTCTCCAGATTGAGCACAGGCATGTAATAGATGAGTGTGTTGGCATCTGCACTTCCAACATCTCCGTCTTTTTTCGTTCCGGTAATAAATGCAACAGAGGATGAGTGGGTTCTATGGGTCAAAGGGATACCAAGCTCAGATAGGATTGAAAAGGTGCTAAGGCCGGGTATTATTTTAACATTAATTCCCCTTCCTGTTAGATACTCGTACTCCTCAAAGCCTCTGCTGAAAAGCAAAGGATCGCCGGACTTTAACCTGGCCACGGTTTTGCCGTCTTTTACCAGAGAATGCATCAGCTCATTTATCCTCTCCTGCTTCTTGCTCTCGCCAGGCTTCTTTCCGACATAGATTTTTTCCACATTATTCAGTTCCAGAATCGATTCATCGATGAGTCTGTCATAGAGGAGGACATCTGCTTTACTTATAGCCTCCCGGGCCTCAGCAGTTAGATGCTTCTTATGCATGCCGCAACCGATTAGATAAACCTGTGCTTCCATTGCTCGATTTTTTTATTAATTTCTTGGGGAGTACCGTCAAATTCCGGAGTGATTCTTTTCCCGTCCCGGTAGACCAGTCCAGTTAGGTGATGTTTTCCATCGAATGAGCAGTACGCCCCCACAGGATTCCTGCACGCGCCAAGGCCCCTTATGAATTCCCTCTCCAGCATGCAACAGGTGAATTCTTCATCTTTCTCCATAAAATCGAAATCGTCTCCCTTTCGTTTAACGACTGCTACCGCTCCCTGCCCTGCGGCAGGGACCATCTCTTTAACCTCGAATATCTGTGAGATTCTGTCTTGTAATCCCAGTCTGTCCAGGGCGCACTTGGCAGTTATTAGGGCATCATAGTTCCCATTATCGACCTTCTCTAATCTTGTTGGGATGTTGCCTCTAATACCCTCAACCTTCAGGTCATCCCTCAAGGTTAATAATTCTGCTTTTCTTCGTTCGCTGTCTGAGCCAACAGCAGCTCCGGGTGGGAGTCCTTCTAAACCTCCATTAGCAGAAACCAGGCAATCTCTTGGATCGCCCCTTTCACAGATTCCAAGGATTTCAAGCTCTGGAGGAATTTCAACGGGTATGTCCTTCAAGCTGTGGATTGCCAGGTCTATCTCGTGGTTCAGGAGGGCTCTGTCCAATTCCTTTGTAAAGATTCCAGAGCCCAGTTCCTTAAGGCTTTTTCCGGAGCGGTCTCCTTTTGTTTTTATTATTTTGAATTCGGGCTTCAGGCCGGTTTTCTTGGAGAATATCCCGACCTGTTTTAGTGCCAGCTCGCTTCCCCTAGTGCCTATAATCATCTAGACCCTCCATAACCTCGATTGCGCCATAGCTGATGATGATATTTGCTCCGGCCCTCTTGATTGCAATCAGTGATTCGTACAGGGCTTGCTTGTCCAATATCCCGGATTTAAGCAAAGCATATTCTCCACTCACCTGATATGCCGCAAGAGGTGTATCGAAATTTTTGCTGGCCTGCGAGATTATGTCAAGATAGGGGAGAGCCGGTTTAACCATGACTATGTCGGCGCCTTCTTTGATATCCAGCTCTATCTCCTTTAGTGCCTGGCTTCCTGAATGAAAGTCCAGTTGATATGTGCTTCTATCCCCTTTCAGCGATGAAAGCACGGCCTCTCGAAAGGGTGAATAGAAACTGGATGCAAACTTGGCGGAATAGCTCATGATTCCTGTATCCTTGAGGCTATTGCTGTCCAGTGCCTCTCTGATAGAGGCCACCTGGCCGTCCATCATCGCAGATGGACAGACAAAATTGGCTCCGGCCCTGGCATGGGATAGGGCTGCTCTTGCCAGTAAATCAAGAGTTTTATCGTTATCTATTGCTCCATCAGAGAGTAAGCCGCAGTGTCCATGCGATGTATACTGACAGAGACAGACATCCGAGAACACAGGTAGATTGGAGGATTCCTTTATCTGCCTGATTGCTCTTTGCACAATGCCGTTTTTATCATAAGCTGAGCTGCCGGCGGAATCCTTCCTCTTTGGAACTCCAAATAACAATACTGCGGGAATCTTGAGGGATTCACACCTTTCAAGAATTTCATCAAGGTCATTCAGTGAGTAGTGGAACTGGCCAGGAAGGCCCTTGATGGGCTTCTTTTTCTTTATGCCCTCCCTGACAAAGATTGGATAAATAAAGTCATCACATGAGAGGGAAACCTCACTAAGGAGTCCCCTTATATATCCGTTACTTCTTAGCCTCCTCATTCTTGTTCCCGGCAACATTTTTCTATAATCTCTCTTATCTTTCTAGACAATGCTGGATCCTTTCCCAGCGTTGTAAAAGCTATAAGATTTCCTTCTATTTCTGAGACAACCGGGAATATTACATTGCCTTCCTTGGAATTATCCGCCCTGTTGACAAGAATCCCCTCATCCATGGCAATTCTACAAATCTTTTCATTTACCTCTTCGTCATCTGTGGCTATAACAACCAGAAAATACTTGGAAAGAGATATGCTCTCCCCCCTCAGGTCCTTTTCAACTAGTTCTATTTCCTTCCCCTTCAACTCTTCGGAAAACTCCTTAGAAATTACTGTGACTCTGGCGCCATTTTTTAACAGATTTAATGCTCTTCTAGTGGCAATCTTACCACCACCAACCACCAGAACGTCCTTTCCAGCTAGGTTAATAAAAAGTGGGAGATACATCCTATTCTATCCGTTCCTTGAACCACTCGAATCCGACTCTGTTAATGAATGTGCTTAGCCGTTCACCATCTTTGGCATGATTTACCAGAACATCTGTGCATTTCTGTATCGCATCAATGACCTCAGTCTCGGGAACAAAATGCATTGCAAGTTGACCAAGTTGTGCCTCACCGCCCATCCTGCCACCGACATAGATATCAAACCCTCTTCTCGTTGCCTTCCATGCCTTGAAAGGACAGGTATTAGGGCATTTGCCACAGTAATTACACTTTTCCCAGGTTATGGTTGCCTTTTTATCCACTATTTCGATTGCCTTTCGCTTGCATATCTCCGCACATAGGCCGCAGCCAGTGCATTTACTCTCATCGAATTCCATATCGAGCCTTGCAATAAGCCCGATATCATGGGCCCTTGGTAGGGCACAAGAATTTGGACAGGCAGTCACACTTATCTTGGTTTTATGTTTGATTTTTTCCTTGCCGAAGAAGGCATCATCTAATTTCTTTGCAATTTTAGTTGTATCGAACAAGCCATACTTGCACAGGGACGAACCGGGACAAGACATTATCGTTCGCACTCTCGGGCCACATGCACCGTGCAGAATTCCGGCATCATCAAGTTCTTTCCTGACCTTGCTTAAATCATCGAATTTTATCCAGGGTATCTCTATTCCCTGCATGGTGGTGCACCTGACATAGCCCTTCCCGTATTTTTCTGCTATTTCTCCTATCTTTGCCAGGTTATCTGAATCAACCCTGCCTGCGATATTACGAATACGCAGTATCACATAATCAGAATCCCGCTGTTGGATGATTCCACCCCTTTTCAGATCGTCATAATCAATCTTTGTCATTTTCTCAGGGTCAGTTTTACGTAATCGTCTATTCTCTCAAAATCGAATTTCAGGTTATGCTTGAATGCAAGCTGTCCTATTGTTTCTATTGCAGGGACATAATCTATGAGTATCTCGAGTATCTCGCCTTCTTTAATCTGCTCTATCGGCTCTCTTGTGTGAATAAGTGTAAACGGGCACTTTTCACCCCTGAGGTCAAGCTTTTTTGTTTTATCCGACATTTTTATCCCTCATCTCATCCATCAATAGCTTAGCTATCTCAGGTCTCGTGAATTCTTCAGGCGGCATATCCCCGTCACCTAACATCTGCCTTACCTTGGTTCCAGACAGAAACACGTGCTCCTTTGAATCATGGGCGCATGTCTTCTTCGTCGCCATATGCTTACACTGATTGCAATAGAATGCGTGCTCGAACATCAAGGGTATTATGGTCAACTCAACCTCCTCGAATTCATTGAAGATTTCCTGTGCTTCATAGGTGCCGTAGTAGTTACCAACACCTGCATGGTCTCTACCCACAATAAAGTGGGTGCAACCATAATTCTTTCTGACAATGGCATGGAATATGGCTTCTCTCGGACCCGCATATCTCATGTAGGCAGGAAATACTGCAAGAACTACACGGTCCTTGGGATAATAATGCTCGATTATCTCCTCGTAGCATTTCATCCGGACATCAGCAGGAGTGTCTCCTTCCTTTGTTTGCCCAACTAGTGGGTGAATTAATAAACCATCTACCATTTCCAGTGCGCATTTTTGTATATACTCATGCGCCCTGTGTATGGGGTTCCTTGTCTGGAATGCAACCACCCTCTCCCAACCTTTTTCTGCGAATAGTTTCCTTGTTTCAACGGGAGTAAGTTGGTATTGTGCAAAATCATCGTGTTTGAGCAGTTGCAGTACAGTAACTTTTCCACCTAGCAGGATATCTTTTTGTTCATATAATACTGCAACGCCCGGATGCTCTGTATCTGTGGTCTTGTATACCAATTTCGCTTCTTTCTTTTTGTCATAGGAATATTTTTCCTCAAGGTGCAAAATTGCCAGGACTTCATCATTATGGGTTAAGGCAACATCTTCCCATTGCTCCAGTCCATCCGCAATCTCTTTTGTTGTTGATAACGTAATCGGGATGCTCCAAGGCAGCCCGCTATATAGCCTCATATTCTCCACAACATTATCATAGTCTTTTTTGACCATAAAGCCCTCCAGCGGGCTAAGTGCCCCGGTAGCAATCATCTCTAGATCAGATACCTCATTTGCACTAAGGGCAATCTTTTTTAATTTCTGGGCTTTCTCTTTCAGAGTATCTTCCTGGTCCTTTGTAACTAGCCTGTTGACTAGTTTTCCACCGTGGGGGGCTATGGTCATTTTCTTACGTACCTAATGATGCAGTCCGCACTCCTTTTGCTCTGGGTTTTCCCACCACCATCTTCCGGCTCTTACGTCTTCCCCTTCCTTGATTGCTCTGGTGCATGGAGAACAACCGATGCTGAGAAAGCCCTTGTCATGCAATGCGTTATAAGGAACATCATTTTCTTTTATATAGTTCCAGACCTCCTCTTGCGTCCAGTCCGCAATTGGATTGAGCTTTACTATATTATTGCCCTCATCATACTCAATCTTCTTAAGCTCAGTCCGTGTGACTGCCTGCTCCCTTCTAAGGCCGGTTATCCAGGCATCCAGTCCGCTCATTGCTCTTTTCAGCAGTTGTACCTTCCTTATGTTGCAGCACTGCCTTCTTGCATCAATACTATCTCGAAATGAATAAAATCCATCTTCCCTTTCAAGCTTTTCTACCTCCTCAGTATCCGGGGAATAGGACTTGATATTTATATTATATTTCTTCCTTACCCGTTCCATGACATCATATGTTTCCTCATTAAGGCGTCCGGTATCTAAGGTAAATATTGTCGCATCTGGCTTTATCTTAACAAGTATGTCGACCAAGACAACGTCTTCTGCTCCGAAGCTCGATGCTAATGCAATCTTTGGATATTCACCGATAGCCCATTCCAATACTTCCTGGGCAGACTTTACTTCAAGATCGTCTGCTATTTTTTCAATATCTTCGTTTGTCATTTTTTGTATGTGTTATTTTTATTAATGTAGAACAGTTATGATTGTAAAAATTCCCAGGATAATTGTAGCAATTCCTATAATCATCCTCAATTGTTTCCCTTTTATAATTTTTACTGTAAACGTCGATAATGGTACTGAGAGTATTGACCCGATTAACAAGTAAGGTGCCAATACCCATATTGCTCTTCCAGTAACTGAATAGGCTATAACGGCCACGATACATGTCAGGCCCTCTGCCAGAGCTGTGATAGCTATTGCGTTTTTTTCATTAGAGCCTGACAATAACTGTCCCATCACTACGACAGGTCCATAGCCGCCGCCACTTAGTCCTTTGTTAAATGCGGCAAATAGACCAAAACCTGCTATTTTTTCCCAAGAGAATGCATATTTCTTATTAATGGTTATTAGTATTACAATTCCCACAGTAATCACCAGAAAACCAATGTACAACTTTAGATATAATGCAGATATGTTTATTGCAATGAGTACTGATGCTATTGTTCCAATTATGCCACATAATGCAAGAATAATTGCTATCTTTAGGTGTTTTCCACTTCTAAAATCCACGTTTCCAAATTTATGATGTAAGAATCCAGCAAAGATTCCCGCAACAAGCTGTGATAATAAAACTGCTGGAATGATTTGTAATGGTTCAAAACCATATAGGAGCAATATAGGTGTTAGGGTTGTTCCATAACCCATACCTATGCTTGAATCTACGTATTCAGCTAAAAGTGCCAGTAGCATAACAGTTAACCCAGTAGTAATTCCTAACTCAAATATCATTTTTTATCTGCAATCTCACGGAATGCGTCCCCAATCCTCTTGATTTCTTCCTTGTCTAAGCCATAGACTGATATTTTTATATGCTTGGTCAAGCCCTTATGCACCCCGTTAATCTTTCTCTTTTCAAGCTCCTCAGATAAGAAGAACCCCTTCCTCTTATGTTTCTGGGAGATTTCCCAGAGTCCTGGAGTTTCAAAGTGCAATAGATGATGGTTGTGCGGGTTCTGCCCAAGGAGCATAATCCCTCCAAGGTCCTCCATATCATCTGCAAACCTTCTTGTTTTTTCAAGCTCCGTCTCCCAGCTTTGAACCCTCTTTTTTACATGTGAAAATGAGAGCATCGAGCTTATCAATGGAATGCCTCCAACGCTGCAACCAAAGATATTCGGAATCTTTTTTCCGAACGCCCTGCCGCTCCAGTCCGGTCTTTGCTTTGATGTCTGAAAAACCTTCTTAGAGTGCTCAAAGGTTGTTACCAGGTAGCCTAACGGACCAAGAGAGGCCATTGATTTATGGGCTGATAAAGTCAGAAAGTCGACCTTCAATTCCTTGATGTTTATCGGCAAAATTCCCCCAGTATAGGCGGCATTTACCATATATGGAACTTCCTTCTCTTCACAGATTTTACCAATCTCCTTTACTGGGGCCAGGTTGCCATAATATGGGTCAACGTGAGTGACGACAACCAAGGCCGGCAATTTGCCTGTGTCTTTCTTCACCTCGTCAATCTTATCCGCAAACGATTCAGCAGTGTAGTTATACTCGGGATAGCCCGAATGCGGTGGCTCAGTGACCTTTAGACCATTCATCTCTGCTGCAATATTTGTCGTATAGTGGCTATTGGGATCCGCGATTATGGTATCTGAGTAAGAACCCTCCTTTGCCAATTCCCTGACAGTGTGCATCACTGCAAACTGGGCAGCCCTGCAACCGAAGGTATGCTCAGCCACATCCCCGCCAAAGAATTCCGCGATTTTTTGGAGGTGGTCCTTGACAGACGGTTTCGTAACAAGACTTGACCTTCCCTCAAGGCAGTTGAAACATAGAGAGTAACCAACTCTCAGCCACTCTTCATTGCATAGATTCTTCTGTATATCTTCTGGCAAAATTCCACCAGTCATCAGCGGGTTTACTATCGTATAGCCCTTATATTTGTTTGTAAATTCCATCCTATTCCATTTTAACATTCTTCTCTATCAAAGCCCGTATAGTCTCTTTCAGATTCTCGCCTGAATTTAGATTGATTCCAATCTCCTCGGGCTCAAAGGTTCCAGTGACATCTGACCAATTACCTCTCTTTCTCACTGTAAATGGTTTCTGGGCTTTCACCTCTCCCTTCACAGGCACATGAATCGTAATTCTGTCATATCTTCCTCCCTGATCTTTATCCAGATATATTCGGACATCCCAGTCATCAATCCTTCCGAAGAAGTAGTCCGTTCCCTTTTCGAAGCCATTGTCCTTAAGACTCAGGATTATCTGTTTTGGGATATCTGACGTAAGACAGCCACAGAGAGCGCCTCCCTTCTTTTCAAGAGTGACAATCTTCTCGGCTATCTTCTTTGCGTCGTCATAGGGCAATGATACTATCAACTCGCTATCTTTATACTCTCCAAGGATTCTTGCTCCGTTGCAGAGCACTGTGATATTTGGTTTCCCTTCCATGAAGACCTTTGCTGTTGCTTCTCCACAGACTGCGATCTCTCCTTTGAACTGAGCAGATATTCCACCACTTATTACTGCCAGGTCCATCAACTGCTTGGGAGTTACTATCGCAAGGACTACATCAGCCCCTTCGACAGGGCCGACTCTAACCGCCTTCGTATTTGATGGCTTGATCCTCGGCTCTACATCCACGTACTTTGGCTCTACAAAGCCCAGGGCTAATTCGGCATTGGGGCATGACAAATCCTTTGCATCATAAGTGAAGGTCTTTCCAAGAGCAGCCTCCCTGACCATCTGGCAGTGGCGCAGGGGCTTCTTAGGCCTATTGAAATCCTTCGGAATCTCGTTCAGGATTTTGATTCCAACCAGCCTGTACTTGCTCCCAAGATAGGACCGTATCGTGTTGTCTATGTCGACCATTTTATATGTTCTTGTCAAGTGCCTCTTTTATCTGCTTCGGGGGTACTACCCCCCTAATCCTTTCAACCTCCTTGCCGTCCTTGAACAGTATCAAAGTAGGGATGGTCATAACGCCAAACTCCGAAGCGACTTTTGTATGCTCATCCACATCCATCTTGGCGAAGAGGATTTTGCCTTCGTATTCTTGGGATATATCCTCCAGTTCCGGTTCCAGGAATTTGCATGGATTGCACCAGTCCGCCCAGAAGTCAACCAGGACAAGAGCATTGCCCAGGATAACTTCCTGAAAGGTCAGGTCGGTTATGTTCTTCATTTTACCCTTTCTCTATCACGATTCTCCAGTCTTTGTCATTAATCTTCTTTACCTCGATAACTTTGTTACCCTCGTTCTCCATGCTCCGGGGAACATTCTCCACCGCAGGGAGATGATTCAATGTAATCTCCAATACCTCGCCGGGATTTATATCCTCTATAGCCAGCTTTGACTTTACAAAGGTGTATGGGCATACCTCGCCCCGGATGTCTATCTTTTTGTTTATGTTAACCATTCTAACTCCTGGATTGCCTCAGTTATTATTTTATCAAAATCTATTTTATCTTCACATTCGATAATCTCATCCAATCTTGCCTGGGTGGTGGGTTTCCTTGGGACCAGGCCACAGCATATTCCTTTCTGTGTTGAAATCTCATATGTCCCTATCTCTCTGGCTATTTTTATAATCTCCTCCTTGTCGAATCCTATCAGGGGCCTTAGGACAGGTATCCCAACGGCCCGGTCTATAATCTCCAGGTTGGGGAGTGTTTGACTGGCCACCTGTGCAATGGCTTCCCCGGTCAGGAGCGCATCGGCCTTTTCCTTTTCAGCCAGTTTTTCTGCCACCAGGTACATCAATCTCTTGCAGAGGACACACTGCAATCTTCTGTTGCATTCCCTGGCAATTTTAAATCGTTCTTCACCAATAGGTATGAATGCTGTCTTTAGGTTCCTGCGTGTGACATCCTCCAGCTGATCAACTACTGACCTTACCCTTTCCAGTGCATTCTTGTCAGTATAGGGCTCACCCCAGAAATGTAATGCCACTACTTCTATATCCTTCTTTAGCATAAGATAGGTCGCTACTGGGGAGTCTATCCCTGCCGATAAAAGTGAAATGAGTTTCATTCTAAAAACTAACCTGACAGAATTCCTCGTAATCGATTAATTCCTTGATGGTTGGATTTTCTCCGCAGACAGGGCAGTTT
>JAHIKS010000034.1 GCA_018897475.1 Candidatus Altarchaeota archaeon | reverse complement strand
TATACCTGTGTGCATGCTGCCTTTACATTGCGTGAAGAGGGAATTGAGTCGGTAATGGTTAACTGTAACCCTGAAACTGTTTCCACTGATTATGATACCTCGAGCAAACTCTATTTCGAACCTCTGACCGTAGAGGATGTATTAAGTATTTATGAAAAGGAGAAACCCGAGGGAGTAATCGTGCAGTTTGGAGGGCAGACTCCTTTAAATATAGCAAGAGAACTTTATGAAGTCGGTGTAAAGATTCTGGGCACAAGTCCTGAGAGTATTCATCTAGCTGAAGATAGACAGAAATTTAAAGAGATAATACAAGAGCTTGGTATCCCCCAGCCTGAAAGTGGCGTTGCCCGTTCGGTAGAAGAAGCGCTGGCTGTTGCTAGGAAGATAGGATACCCTTTAATGGTGCGGCCTTCTTTTGTCCTGGGTGGAAGGGGCATGCAGATTGTATATAACGGGAAGATGCTTTTAGGTTATGTGAAAATAGCTATAGAAGTCAGTCCAGAATATCCGATGTTGATTGATAAATTCTTAGAGCAGGCCATTGAAGTTGAAGTTGACGCTATTGCAGATGGCAAGGAGGTATATATTCCAGCAGTAATGGAACATATAGAGCTTGCTGGAATTCACTCCGGAGATAGCGCTTGTGTGATTCCTTCGCGTAATATTTCCAAGAAGAACCTTGCCACAATAGAGGATTACACAAAGAAGATTGCTAAGGCTCTTAAGGTCATTGGTCTAATGAACATTCAGTATGCCATAGCAGATGGTAAAGTCTATATATTAGAAGCTAATCCTCGTGCTTCACGAACTGTTCCTGTAGTAAGTAAGGTGATGGGTATTTCAATGGCAAAGATAGCGATGCAGGTTATGTTAGGTAAAAAATTAAAAGACATAATGCCGCATAAAAAAGAAATTTCCCATGTTGGCGTAAAAGAAGCTGTGTTCCCTTTTAATATGTTTCCTGCCGTTGACCCCATACTCGGACCTGAGATGAAAGCAACTGGTGAGGTAATGGGGATTGACACAACTTTTGGGTTAGCCTTTTACAAAGCTCAAGAAGCTGCAGGTATGAAATTACCTACAAAAGGAACGGTTCTGATTTCAGTGGCTGATAGAGATAAGAAACATATCCTTGAAATAGCGAATAAGCTTAGTAGATTAGGCTTTAAAATACTTGCAACAAAAGGAACTAAGGCCTATCTGGATAGTAAGGGTATAAAATCTGGTCTATCAGTAAAGCTACATGAAGGTCGGCCTAATATAACAGATGACATTCATAACAAGCGTATACAAATGATAATCAATACCCCTGTAGGTGGAGAGGGCAAACAAGAGGGTAGCTATATCAGAAAAATCGCTATCCAGCGCAAGATTCCTTATGTTACTACAATTGCTGCAGCTACGGCAGCTGTAGAGGGAATAGAGGCAGTAAAATCAGGGGATATAGAGATAAAATCTATTCAGGAACATCATGCTTGCCTATCGGCAGATGGATAGATAAATGGTGTGCTTAGTAAAAATGAATGAGTCAAATTTTGTAACTGCTATAAACTGCATGGATGGAAGAGTTCAGATTCCGGTTATTGAGTATTTAAAAGATACCTGCAGTGCAAAATATGTTGATATGATTACTGAACCTGGTCCAAATAAGATAATTGCAGAGAGGAAAGATGATACCATTCTTGACTCGATACGAAAGCGGGTTGAAATTTCTATAACTCGACATGCATCAAAACTTGTTGCTATAGTAGGACATCACGACTGTGCAGGAAATCCTGGAGAGAAGAAGATTCAACTAGAACATATAACCGCTGCAATTAAGACTGTGAAGTCGTGGGATTTTGATGTTAAACTTGTAGGATTATGGGTTGATGAGAATTGGAAAGTTTGTGAATTAAAATGACTCAAATAATGAACAAGAAAAAATATATTGTTATTTATACTGTAGACATTCACGGATCTGAAAAATTGTATAAAGCACTTTTTAATAAAGCTGTACAGGAAAATGTAAATTCTATAGTTATTGGCGGCGACATTCTCCCGAAATCATCTGCTAATGATCTTATCGGCATACAAGAAAGATTCATAAAAGATAAACTAATCCCAATGATCAAAAAATTCAATGGGGAAAATCCTTACAACGCCATTTATTTGATGATGGGGAATGACGACTTTCGAGTTAACATGAGCTTGTTGGAGCAAGGAGAAAAACAAGGATACTTCAGGCTGCTCCATAACAAGGTCCACCATCTTACTGATGATGTTGACATTTGTGGATACAGTTTTGTGCCACCACTCCCTTTTCTCATGAAGGACTGGCAGAAGCATGACACCAAGAAAACAAGGAAACTCTCGGCTGAGTGTGATAAAATTTACTCTAAACTTCTAGACTGTAAAGATAAAGAATGCAAAAAATTAGAAAAATGTTACTTTAACTTGCTTTCAAGGTTAGGATATACGCATCACATAAGAAAGTACACGGTCAAGGGAATCCTGAGTGTTAACAAAAAGGAGAAAACAACAATTGAGGGTGACCTAAAAACACTGGCCAAAAGAACGAATCCCGGAAAAACAATATTTGTTATTCATGCACCACCATGGAATACAAAGCTTGACATGGTATATCCCGATGGAGCACATATCGGAAGTAAGGCTGTTAAAGAATTTATCGAGAGAGAACAACCCTTGCTAACGCTCCATGGACACGCTCACGAGTCATTTGAGATTTCAGGGCAATTTAAGGAGGTTATCGACAAAACCATATCAATTAATCCGGGTAGCGAATATCAAATAAAAGAAGGGAGATTAAATGCGGTAATATTCGACGTCTATAATCTGAAGAAGATGAGGCACAGATTGGGAGGTAAAGTGGAACTGGAAAAAGGTGAAAAACGATGAAAGAAAAGGTTGTTATCGTGATGGGTTCAAAAAGTGACATGATATGGTCAAAAAGAATTGCAAAAGCTTTAGACGGATTTGGAATTGAAAGTGTATTAAGGGTTGCTTCAGCACATAAAGTGCCATTAAAATGCTACGAGTTAATAAAAGAATACGAAGAGGATGATGTAGTGTTTATTACTGTTGCAGGGAGAAGCAATGCTTTAAGCGGGTTTGTCGATGCCCAGACTTTTTACCCCGTTATAGCCTGTCCGCCATACAGCGAGAAGTTTGGGGGGTCAGATGTTTTTTCCAGCCTGCGAATGCCTTCAGGCGTGGCACCAATGGTGGTGTTAGAGCCTGAAAATGCAGCCCTGGCAGCTGCCAAGATATGGGGGCTAGCTCATGAGAAAGTTAAGGAAAAGGTGAGGAAGTATCAAGCTAGGCTGAAGGAATCATTGGATAAAGATGATGGAGAGGTGCAAAATGGGTAGTGTAAAGGATTTGAAGGTTATTAAAAAACCAACAAAAGATGAGATGGGGATTGGTAGATTCCATTTCTCTGACCGTTATTCAGTATTTGACTGGGGAGAGATGCCAGATCATATTCCAAATAAAGGGGCTGCTATTGCCCTCTTGGGTGCATACTTTTTCGAAAAACTTGAAGAAAGAGGCATCCCTACACACTATACAGGGCTGGTAGAAGATGCGAAGGCTAAAAAACTCTCGGATATCAAGAGGTCTGTGAACACGATGGAAATTAAACTGTTGCGTGTGATAAAACCTGAAATTAAAGGTGATAAATATGATTATTCACGCTACGAAAGAGAAAAAGGTGGCTTTTTAATACCCCTTGAGGTTATCTATAGGAATTTTTTTCCTGAAGGCAGCAGTGTTTTCCGTCGCCTTAAAGCTGGAGAGATAAAGCCCGAGGATTTGGGTTTAGATAGTATGCCCGTTCCAGGTCAAAAAATAGATACTCCTTTTATTGATGTTTCCACTAAGTTAGAGAAAACAGACAGGTATCTAAGTTGGGGCGAAGCCAAACATATCTCAGGTTTGAATGATGACGAGATAGCCGGGTTAAAAAATCTTACAAATACTATTAATGCCATCATAACCAAAGAATTTTCAAAAGCAGGGCTTGCGAATGAGGATGGGAAGATAGAATCTGGATTTGATATGGAACGGCGTTTGATCGTTGTTGATGTCCTCGGAACCTTAGATGAGTGCAGGTTTACTTATGATGGACTGCCTGTCAGCAAAGAGATAGCAAGAATTTACTACCGCAATACAGAGTGGTATCAGGCTGTCGAAGAAGCAAAGAAAAGGGATAGGCAGCGCTGGAAAAATATATGCAGGTTAATTCCAGAACCACTACCTCCCAGATTGAAACTGTTAATTTCACAGATTTACTGTGCCTGTACCAATGAAATTACTGAAAATGAGTGGTTCAGAGATGTGCCTCCTTTAAAAGAGACTCTCAAAGAGATGAAAGAGGTGCTTGAATTATGAGTAATATCCTCCCTGCCACATCTGAGGACATAAAAAGAGCAGCTGATATTATCCGCGAAGGGGGTTTAGTTGCCTTTCCCACAGAAACAGTTTATGGACTTGGAGCCGACGCCTTGAATCCTCATGCAGTAGCAAGGGTTTTTGAAGTAAAAAATAGACCTCATTTTGATCCGATGATAGTGCATATAAACTCTCTTGCATGTATTGAGCAGTTATGCTTGAAAGTAGATGAAAGGGCAAGAAGACTCATGGAAAGATTCTGGCCAGGGCCGCTTACATTAGTACTCCCAAAATCACAGGTAGTGCCTGATATCGTAACCGCAGGACTTCCAACCGTTGCTGTGAGAATGCCTTCTCACCCCGTAGCTTTAGAGCTTATCAAAGAGGCAGGCACACCTATAGCCGCTCCCAGTGCCAATTTATTTGGTCATTTAAGCCCCACAAGTGCAGAGCATGTAAGAGAGCAGGTAGGAAGCAAGGTTGACTTGATACTCGATGGGGGCAAGTGTCCTGTAGGTGTGGAATCAACGGTGATTTCCCTTACGGAAAAGGAAGCACTACTTTTAAGACCCGGTGGCTTGTCGCTTGAGGATACAGAAAGGGTAATAGGTAAGGTAAAAATTCCAAAATCCAATCCAAAAAGACCTCAATCTCCTGGACAACTGCTACGTCATTACTCACCAAAAACTCCACTTCGGCTCTTAACTGAGGAAATTGTGTTTGAAAACGGGAAAAGGATAGGATTTTTAGCATTTACACCACCTGAGGAAACTTTATCATATGAGATGGTAGAAGTTCTTTCACCAAGGGGTGATTTACGGGAGGCAGCAGCGAATTTATTTTCCTGCCTGCACAGACTGGATAAAGCCGGGTTGGATATCATCTATGCAGAACCCGTCTCTGAGGGAGGACTAGGGCGGGCTATTATGGATAGATTATGCCGCGCATCCAGGGAGTACTGTCAACGTGGGGAATAATTATGGAAGACATTTTAAGAGAGCTCTTGGAAGGAAAAATTGATATACCTACTGCCAAGAAGAAATTGAGGATATTGAATATAAAAAAGATAGGTGAAATTGCAAGACTGGACATCGATAGAGCACATAGAATTGACGTACCAGAAGCGATTCTTGCGGAGGGTAAATGCCCTGAAGATGTTGCTAGGTTAGCAACAGAGGTTGCGAAAGAAAATGGTTACGCATTAATAACGCGTGTGAAAAATACAGGAGAGATAAAAAAAGAAAATTCCAGATGATCTGGAGATAGAATGTAACAAAAAGGCAAGAACCGTTATACTCAAACGGAAAGGGTTTGTCTTTCCGACCAATAAAGGAACAGTAGGTGTTTTATCTGCTGGAACAGCAGATATTCCCGTTGCAGAGGAAGCAAGGGTTACTGCAGAGGTTATGGGTTGTGAGGTAGATTGTTAAGTGAGGTGTGTACTAAATAATAACTATGGTAAGTAAAGACTGGCATTCTATGGATGTGGAAGAGGTATTACAAAAACTTAAAACAACTCGTCAAGGCCTAAAAGGAGAAGATGCTAGGAAGAGATTAGAAAAATTCGGCGTTAATGAGTTGAAAGAGAAGGAGAGAATAACCCCTTTGCAAATTCTTATCAGGCAATTTACATCATTTATCGTGATCATACTTCTCGCTGCTGTTGTTATTTCCGCATTAATATCTTATTTTGAGGGCAGCAGCTATATAGAATCTGCAGCTATCCTTGTCATCGTCGTTATCAATGGTATCTTTGGCTTTGTTCAGGAGTATAAGGCAGAAAAAAGTATAGAGGCATTAAAAAAACTAACTGCTCTAAAAGCCAGAGTGATAAGGAATGAAAAAGAGACGCAGATACCAAGCAGGGAATTGGTTCCAGGGGATATAATCCTTCTGGAGACTGGAGATAAAGTACCTGCCGATGCCCGCCTCATAGAAGCAGCTAAATTACAGGTGGATGAATCTTCCCTAACTGGTGAAAGTACCCCTGTAAAGAAGGAACTATGCTTGTTGGATGAAGAGATTCCGGTAGCTGAGAGAAAAAACATGGTTTTCATGGGTACAATTGTAACCAGAGGAAGGGCAAAAGCCATGATTATAGGAACTGGAATGCAAACAGAGTTCGGAAAAATTGCAGAGATGGTTCAGGGGGTTGAAGAAAAACTGACCCCCCTGCAGATAAAACTGAAAGAATTTGGTAAATGGCTGGGCATCGTTACCATCGGCATATCTGTGGCAGTTTTTTTAACCGGCATACTTAGAGAATTCTTAGTGAATGGTGCGATTGAGACCGAATTTGGCATCATGATGTTCATGGCAGCCGTCAGTCTGGCTGTTGCCGCAATCCCCGAGGGATTGCCAGCTATCGTCACCATCTCTCTTGCCCTTGGAGTTCAGAGAATGGTTAAACGACATGCTCTGATTAGACAACTTCCCGCTGTAGAAACCCTGGGTTGTACTAACGTGATTTGCTCTGATAAAACTGGAACTTTAACAAAGAATGAGATGACTGTGCGTGAGATATATGCCAATAATAAGGTAATTGAGGTCACAGGGACTGGCTATGTTCCCGAAGGAAAATTTATTTTTGATGATAGAGATGTGGATGTTAGAAGCATCGAATTATTGTTGAGAATCGGCGCCTTATGCAATGATGCCAACTTTGTCCATAATGAAAAATGGGAGATCTTTGGTGATCCCACGGAGGGTGCTTTAATTGTAGTGGCAGCAAAAGCTGGTTTAATAAAGGAGGGCTTAGAGAAAAAGTATCCAAGAGTTGATGAGATTCCCTTCGATTCAGAGAGGAAGCTAATGACAACAATTCACGACAAGGTTGCTTATGTCAAAGGTGCCCCGGATATGATACTGGATAGGTGTACTCATTTGTATAACGGGGGGAAAATAACAGGACTAAGTGAGAGAGACAAGAAAAAAATCCTGGAGATGAATAGAGTTATGGCTGGTAAGGCATTAAGAGTGCTGGGAATGGCATACAAAGAGATTGAGGATTCAAATGAAATAGAGAGTGATTTAATCTTTGTTGGTTTAGTTGGGATGATAGACCCTCCACGGGATGAAGTAGTGGGTTCTATCAAAGAGTGCGAAGAAGCCGGTATAAAAACGGTTATGATTACTGGCGATCATCTCATGACTGCGAAGGCAATAGCTACGCAGCTTGAATTATTAAAGGAGGAGGATATGGTGTTGACCGGCATAGAATTAGATGAACTAAACGATAAAGAATTTGAAGAAATTGTAGATGGTGTTGCAATCTATGCTAGGGTTTCTCCGGAGCATAAAGTAAGGATTTTAGATGCCCTGAAGAGGAAGGGACATGTTGTAGCGATGACTGGGGATGGGGTTAATGATGCCCCAGCATTAAAGAAAGCAGATATTGGTATTGCTATGGGGGTAATCGGAACGGATGTAAGCAGAGAGGTATCTGACATGGTACTAACGGATGATAACTTCACCTCTATTGTAAACGCAGTTGAGGAGGGGAGAGGTATCTACTCAAGTATCAAAAAATTCGTTCAATATACCCTCTCCTCAAATTTGGGTGAGATATTAGTTATTTTTATGGGCATCTTACTTGGATTTCCTCTTCCCTTAATAGCTATCCAGATATTATGGGTGAATCTCGTAACGGATGGTCTGCCGGGATTGGCATTGGGATTGGACCCTGTGGAGTTAGGTATAATGCGTAAGCCTCCAAGGAGCCCCAAGGAAAGGATACTCTCCAAGGATGTAATGCAGAATATACTGATTGTTGGTGTAGTGATGTGCATTGGAACCTTATTTATGTTTCAGCACTATGGAGCCACTCTGGGAATGGGTCTTGAAGAGCTTGGTAGTATAGCACCCAAGGCACAACCCGTAGCATTCACCACCCTAGTAATGTTTCAATTGTTTAATGCGCTGACCTACAGAACCAGACCATTCAGGAAAATCATGGAGAATAAATGGTTAGTCGGTGCGATCATTAGTTCCATATTGTTACAGTTGATGATAATCTATACGCCGTTGGCCAGTATCTTCAAACTGGTTCCATTGGATTTAATGGATTGGGTTAAGATAACGCTAATGAGTAGTACACTGTTCATAATCCTTGAGGTGAGGAAAAAAATTCAAAGAAATTGAATTTGTGATAGTAAAGAATTAGAGTAGGTAGAATGAGAGTTGGAATTCTCGCACTGCAGGGCGACGTCTCGGAGCATTTGGTTGCGATGCGGAACGCTATGGGAAAGATGAAGATTGGCGGCGAGGTTATTGAGGTCAAGAGAAAGGATGAGCTCAAGGACTTGGATTCTCTCGTTATTCCTGGGGGGGAGAGTACGGCCATAGGGAAGCTGATTGCGAAGTATGGCATTGATTCCGAAATAAAGAATCTTGCAAAGAAAGGAATTCCTATCATGGGAACATGCGCAGGGCTGGTTCTTGTCGCGAAGGAGGGTGATGAAGAGGTAGCCAAGACGGGGCAGCCTCTCCTTGGCCTTATGGATATCAAAGTGAAGAGGAACGCATTCGGCAGGCAGAGGGAGAGCTTCGAGGCTGATTTGGAGATAGGTGTGCTTGGGAAGGAACCCTACCATACCGTCTTCATCAGGGCTCCCGCCATAGATAAGACAGGGAAGGGGGTTGATGTCCTGGCGAGGTTTGAGGACAAAGTAGTTATGGCTAGGCAGAGGAACCTCCTTGCCGTTGCCTTCCATCCCGAATTGACCAGTGACTCGAGGCTTCACGAATATTTTCTGGGGATGGGAAATGAAGATTCCAGATGAATTCGGGCTCAGGAAGGGATGGATTTATGAGGTTATTGTAACTGCAGCAGGAAACGCAGCCCCCATGGGGATTCTCACCAGGGATTCCGAGAGCATAGAGATGGAGATTTACAAGGGCTCGAAGACTTGTGAGATTATATTGGATAAAAGAAGATTCGTAATAAATTTCGTAGATGATATAGATATTTTCTATAATTCCATTTTTGAGAAGGAAAAGATTGAGTTGGAGGGTAATCATCTCAAGAATGCCAATGCGTTCATTGAGATGGAGGTTGATGGGGAAGAGGACCTCGGCGACAGGGTGCAGGTAAATGCTGTTCCTCTTGCGTTCGTGATTATCAAGGTCCCGAGGCCGGTGAATCGTGCCGAGTCCCTGGTCCTGGAGAGCCTCATAGCCAGCACAAAGATTCCCCACGTCTGTGCCGAGGAGAGGAAATTTCTTGAGAAGAAGATTCAGGATAACCTGCGGGTTGTGAAGAAAGTGGCCCCTGGTTCAAGGTTTGAACGTATTCTTGAAAAATTATAGTTCTATTTGACCCTATCCATGTAGAAGTGTGAATACCATACTGTGGAGAGGGGGGCAAGAACTACTGTGGAGAACGCCACCGATATTAGTGTGATTGTAATGCTCAGGATTATTCCAAGAAGAGGTATCTGCTCAAATATGAACTGAATCACGTTGAAGATTGCCGAGGACCCTATCGATATCACCATGACGATGAGCCAGAGCAGGAAGGTATGCAGCCTGTTGTCCAGGAAGAACCTGGCCCCTTTCCTTACGCCCTCCATGGGCCCGAGGTCTGAGATTACGACTGCATAGGGAACCATGGCCAGTGCGAGTCCAATCACGATGAGAACGAGGATTGAGATTGCTGCCCCGACTATCATCGGGATAAAGGAAACTATGGAATCCGACGGCGAGAATCCGAACGCCAGCGGGATTCCTATGAAGACCCCGGCGAGCAGTATCAGTGAAACGAGCGTTATTACCATGATTATCAGCGAGGCAAGGAATAGGTCCATGAATTTTCTCTTGCCATAGTCCGTCATCTCATCGAGGTTCGGTTTTTTCTGCTCTATGGCCTTCTTTGACATCCCTATGGCTCCGGCCGAGAAGAAGGATGATATCAGGCTTATCAGTATTATGAACAGTACCGTTGCGAGTGCGAGAATTACTATGTTGAGTATATTCATGCCGGAGAAGTCAGCCAGGCCTGAAAATGTTAGAAGCGCTATGGCTATGCCAAAAACTATGACGAGTATTATGATGAGGACAAGGCTCAGGATGAACGGTACAGAGAGGACGAGGTTCTTCCTCCATATGCTCCATCCCTTCTTCATGATGTCCTGCAGTTTTTCGGCCATATTATTAATAGTTGTTTGAGTTATAAAATGTTTATCGATGCGCCAGTATTGCTGGCTTTCGTTGTTATTATCTCACCGGGAATGCCGTTCTTCTCCATGAATTCCCTCAGCGCGGATTCCTTTTCTTTTGCCCCTTTACTCTCGGCAAGGGTATAGACCGACGGGCCCCATGAGCTCTGGCCCGCGCCGTGGAAACCGTTGTTCAGCATGAATTCCACCAACTGCTTTGATACCCTCTCCCGGTATATTCCGTTCTGTATGTCCTTGAAGAAGAGGCCGACCCTCCTGTCAATCTCGGTGAGGGATTGGCCGAATTCCACTATATTTTTTTCGATTAGAGCCGGAAGAAGCTTTATCTGCAGCAGGCGGCAGATGTCTGCCGAGATTCCGGCCGGGGCGGGAATTATTTTCCTGAACGCTTCCTTCTCCTGCTGTCCATAAACTTTCTTTTCCGTTTGGGGGATTGCTATTATAAATTCCCAGTCTTCGGGAAATGGCTGCCTGAAGATGACGGGGGGCACCTCTCCTTTGCTGTTGACTCTCCGGCCGGCATCGACTATGAAGCCCCCGTGCTCGAAGGCGGCTATACCAATACCTGAGAGGGAACCCCTTCCCGCAATTCTTGCGAGGTCATTGATGCCGGCATCGATGCCGTGGATTTTTGTGATTGCGGTTCCCAGTGCGAGAGAGAGCTGCGTCCCGGAACCAAGCCCGACGTGGGAGGGGATTCTCTCAGTTATATTTATCTCAATCTCGGGTTCAATTTTATAATGAATAAAGAATTTCTTCGCCAGGGAATTCACCGCATCATCCCCACCACTGATATTCAGGCTGTCGGATTCCTTCGCCTCAAGAACGAGATTCGGCTCTTCCACTGCAACTCCGATGGAGCCGTATATCCTCCCTAAATCCCCGGTAAGGTCAAGAATCCCAAGGTGCAGCCTGGCCGGTGTTTTGATTCTGAGTTGCATTGCTAATTAATAGGGGAAAGATTAAGAACAGTCGAGTTACGCCTTCTCGTAGTTTTTCAGTATTTCCCTTACCTTCTTCTCTAGATCTTTGTCCTTTGTCTTTAACCACACAACCTTTGAGAGACTCCCAACGAGATTCTTGTACTTGGTATGAAGCTCTTCGAGCTGTTCCAGAGATTCATTCCTTTCTCTCTCCAACCTGGATATCCTGAGATTTCTCTTTACACTATGCAGGAAATCTTCGAGTTCAAAGGGCTTCATGAGGTAATCATCAGCGCCAAGCTTTATTGCCTTGATTGGGGCATCCTCGCTCGCATAAGCAGTAATCAGGATGACCCGGCTCTTGTTATCCTCATCCTGTACCTTTCTTATCTCTTTGAGAAGTGAGATGCCATCCATGCCCGGCATTCTGATGTCCATGACTATGAGGTCGAAGAACTCGTTCTTTATTATATTCAGGGCTTCATGGCTGTCGCCAGTGGTTGTTACATCATATCCCTCCTCGCTTAGCGTTTCCTCTATAGATTTTAACAAAGATTTTTCGTCATCCACTACCAGAATTTTTTCATTCATTTTTTCCAATAGGTAATCTTATAGTTAATTTAGTACCCTCCCCAAAATCCGATGAAGCATATATGTCTCCCTTATGTTTCTCTATAATTTTGTAGGCTATCGAAAGGCCAAGGCCCGTTCCCTGCCCAACATCCTTGGTGGTGAAGAAGGGATCGAAGATTCTCTTGAGGTCATCTTCAGGAATTCCAATACCATTATCAATTACTTGTGATACTATAAATCTGTTTTCCTTGAAGACCTTTATGGCTATAACTCCAGATTCTTTATTTTTTCTGATGGCATCCTTTGCGTTCAGAATAAGATTTGTGAATACCTGTTGCAATTCATTGGCATTGCCCTTGATTGGGGGGACTTCACCGTATTTGGTTTCTATCTTCACGTTTTCCTTACTGAGATGGGGTCTAAGTAAATTAATAGAGTCTTCTATTACCGCTTCCAGGTCGATGGATTTGAACTCGTCCATCTCGGGCTTCCGGGAGTACTTTAGAAGGGCCTGTGTTATTTCCTTACACCGCCTTGTACTATTCTCGATACGGGACAATATTTCCCTTTGTTTTTTATCTTCTGTTTTTTTAAGAAGCCTCTGAGTATCCATCAGAATAGAACCAAGAGGGTTATTTATCTCATGGGCAACTCCCCCGGCTAGAGTACCAATGGTGGCCATCTTGGCTGACTGGATTAGTTGTTCCTGGGCGTCTGTTAATTGTTTGGTTCTCTCCTCTACCTTCTTCTCCAGAGTTTTACTCCATTCTTCTAACTCTGTTTTCTTTTCTTGGAGTTCTGCAGTAGTTTCTTTTATTTTTTCTCCTAGTTCTTTCCGAGTAAGCAAAACCAATCTTTCCCTTTCTCTTACTTTTTCAGGAACTTTTTCAAAGGTACGTAGAATAACTGAATAGTCTTTTCTGTTTTCTTTAATTAACTGAGAGTAAACTTCCTCTTTTAATATTTCCTTATATATTCCTGTTAATACTCCCCTCTCCAAACCATATCTGTTATTTTCTAAAAATTCGCCCGAAGGACTATAGGTTATTTCTACTTCCAAAACTTTTTTAGCCAAATCTATTTCCCGAATTTTCACCCTACCCCAACCAGCCTCCATGAAGATAGCATCACAACTCGCTTTAAGCTTAGTTTCTCTGTCAAACTCTACTTTTTCTTTTTTAAGGATAGCTTCCAAACTTTGGACATAACCCATGCCTAAAGCCTCACCAATTTTATAAATCAAAATCTCCGCCCCTTCCTCACCCACTAGCTGAACAAAAATAGAATTAATGACTTTAATGAAAGTAACTGGAATTAACAAACTCTGCTTTCCAGCTGAATATAATGCTCCTTTTTGATCGTCGATCTCAATATAGGGTACAGACTTTAGGGTCATGGAAATTCACCTGATATAGGATGTCGTGTTAAGAATTTATAGGAAATCAAACTACAAGAAAGTTAAATCATACGGCTTCCTTCACTGCATACTTCAACTGGGACATACTCTAGCAATAAATGAGTAGGATCTGCTGCTTAGGTAATTATTCAGACCAAAATTATTTTTTCATCATTCCCTTGCATCTGGCAGATTCAATCTTTTCAATCGATATCTGGAAACCTCTTTTTTGAATTTCTCCTGAAAGGTAGCTGAGTAAGAAGAATAAAATTACCTCCCCGTAATAATCTTTATCACGTCGCAATCGTTCAGCTGATGGTCCTTCCTTACCTTCATCTTTGTCTTGCAATCAATGGCCCCTATGAATTTGTCACCGATGTCGGTATGTACTTTATAGGCCAGGTCGAGGGCGGTGCTTCCCTCGGGAAGGAGGTGGGCATCGGGCAGAACGTTGCCCTTGTTGTCCATGAATTTGTTTTCATTCTCGACAGGATAGACGACTATCTGCTTCAGAATATCAAAGACCGCGGTGTTCAGGCAATTCTGGACTCCTGTAGAGCCATATTTTTTTAGAATATTATTCTGGATGAACTCCAATGCTTTTTTTTGTTTTTCATCAACATCTTTTAGAATTTTAAATTCCTTGTCACCGGGTAGATAGCTAACAACTCCGGCTTTCTCGGCCTGCCTTAACGCCAGCTCTGCCTCGGAACAGACAGGCACCAGGTCGTAGTTCTCCTTTAGCCTGTCGAAGTTTCCATGGTCCAGGTCGATCTTGTTTGCTACTATAATGATGGGCTTGGAAATCTCCCTCAGGTTGGTTGCGAATTCCTGCAATTGTTCGTCGCTCCAGTTGGTGGATTCAGTCAGGTCGGACTTCTTTGCGGCCTCCCCTACCTGCTCCTCGTTAACCTCGAGGCCGGAGAGCTGCTCTGCCAGCTCGATAATCAAGTCCTTGTGGTTGTGCTTCGCTTTGTTGTATATCTTTTTCCAGTTCTTCTTCAGGATTCCGTAGAACCAGAGGTCTATCTCCTCCTCCAGAAATTTTATGTCATTCTCGGGGTCGTAG
>JAHIKS010000033.1 GCA_018897475.1 Candidatus Altarchaeota archaeon | reverse complement strand
GCCTCCGGGATTGTTACGGCAATAAATTCCGTTCTTTCGGTATCTGTAAGAATTTCCTGCGTCTCAACGACATTTCTTTTCGTTTCCAGCAAAAGCTTCAATGCCTCAGTTATATGCTCTTCGCCTTGGTGCTTCCTCAAGATCTTAATGAATATGTCGAACCACTCTATAACCTGGCTAGGTAGCTCTAGCAAGCGGAATAGGTGTCCGGTCGGCGCAGTATCTATAATTATCTGTTCATACTTATCTTCTTTCTTAAACTCAAGAATCTTTGTTAGAGCCATCAGCTCATCCAAGCCGGGAGGGACAAGCTTAATCAAATCAGATATCGTTCTTCTATCAAAGGACAGGTCTATGCCTCGCCTCCTGCCCTCGATGGCATCAAAAACGGTATTTACTTCTTCGGTGTATCGTTTCTTAAATTCATCAAACATCTTTCTTGGATTTATTTCCAAAGCGCAAAGATTTTTAAAGCCCTTCACGGGACTAACCTCATCACCCACCTCAAATCCAAATGAGTCTGACAATGAATGGGCGGGGTCTGTCGAAAGGACCATTGCACTTTTCCTGCTTCTGGCCAGATGTATTGCAGTTGCACACGCACATGTTGTCTTACCCACCCCCCCCTTACCGCCAAATATTATAAATCTGGGATTCTTTTTCATGAGTTTTGGTAGTGCAGACCCAATACCTCTGACCGTTCTAATATTGGGCCTTGCTCGGACATCCCTGAAGCCATATTCTCTTTCAAATAGCAGTTCAGCAAATTCAGCTAGTTTTTTGACCCCTCTGACTTCGTGAGGGAATGACGGGACCTTGATGATGCCCTTAGTAGGAAATTCGCTGGCTATCTGCTTGATGTGCTTTTCCTGTTCCAGCCTTCTGGAAGAGCAGAAACCACACCTCGTTTCCGGGATAATTCCATTGATGAGTATCTGCTTTACGGAGATCCCATACTTATTGAGGGCCCTGATGAGGTCTTCTGTTTCCATCACACTCATTGCTTCCGGAATCGTGACCGGAACAAACTCTGTTGCCTGCGCATCTCTTAGGAGTGACTTAACCGCCTTTACATCCTTTCCCAGTTCAGTTAAAAATTCATCCGATTCATCAGGGTTGTATTTGCCATTGAACCTCCTTCGTGTATAGCGATACATCTCCTGTGTATTATCCATGACCTCTATCTGATTGAGCATTATATCCGGAAGTGTTAACAATGCCAGCGTATGGCCTGTTGGTGCAGTATCCAGGATAATCAGATCATATTCCCCGGACTTTAACAGTTCAATGATCTTTATTATGGCCATCAACTCATCAAGGCCTGGCATGGAAAAGGAAAATAGGTTCAATAGCACGTCTTTGTTGAAGTGCGAGGCCCTGTCAGCCAAGACAAACATATCGACCCGGTGCCTTTTTTTGAATTCTTCATGCACTTTTTTAGCATCCATCTCCAGGCCAAAAAGATTGTCGAATCCATTTATCTTAGTAATGTCGTCACCTACTCGACAGTTAAAGGAATCTGATAGGGAATGTGCTGGGTCTGTCGAGAAAATCAGAATTTTCTTGTCAGGTCTGGTTTTGGCCAGATATATTGCAGCTGCAGCCGAGCACGTTGTCTTGCCTACTCCCCCTTTCCCACCAAAGAGTACGAATTGTAGATCTTTGTTGTTCAAGAAGCTTAATTGTTCCGGGAAACCCATTTTTGTACCTAAAGAATTCCACCTCTTGGATTAATCCTTTGCAAATTTCCTAGTCTGTGCTTTTACCAGGGCCTTCTTCTTTTTCATATCCTTTAAACTGCTTGACTTGGACCCTATGGCACAGAGGCAGAGCTGTTCAAGATATCCGTCTCCATAGCCCTTCTTAGCCATTGTCTGCAATCCCTGTGCGACCATAATACAAGACCTTATTCCTGGTTTCTCTGCCTCCTTCAGCTTCTTTCTAATGCCTCTGATGATATTGACTATCGCCTCTGCCCTTTCTCTCGATATCCTCGTATGTGCCTGAACGATCTTTATTTCCGTCTCTTTGTCATAGTAGCCCATATACACGGCGGGCATTCTGTCAAGCAGGGCATCCTGCGGCCTATGTACGCCGGCATACTCTATATTGTTGCTTGTCAGTATCAGTTTAAAATCTGGATGCACCTTGATGTATTTGTCCTCTCCAAACTTGGTCGGAAGCTCCAGTATTCCCTCCTCAAGAACGGAGAGTAAGATGTTATTCGCCTCCGGTCTGGCCCTGGAGAATTCATTATAAACCAGAGTGTATCCGTACTTGCATGCCAGGGTTAATGGATTTTCCACCCACTTCGCCTCCGTTACATCGTGGTGCTTTAGTACTTTATGAACATACCTGTCCGTTATTGATTCTCTCTCTACTTTTGAATAACCCCCAATCAGGTCTGTCGTGGTTATCTCCTCATCGCCGTTCAGCCATACGACGGGCCTTCCAATCCCTTCGGCCAGATGCAGTGCCAAGGTTGTCTTTCCACACCCCGTTGGCCCTATGATGTGGACCGGATAGCCGGATTCGAGCCATACCGATGCCTTTAGTTTATAATCCTTAACCAGGTTTGTTTCAACAAAGTGCTCTATTTTTGGCGCTAAAAATCTTGCCTCGATCTCCTCTTTAATCTCCTTAAAGTCCTTCTTCTCTGGTTTTTCAACCTCCTTGGCGGCGCCTCTCTCAATCCTTGGCCTGCTGAAACGTCTAATCTCTGCTCTCACTCTCGGTTTCCTCTCCACAACATCAGGGATTCTTTCAATAGCCTTTTCTTTAGCCCCTCTCTCGATTCTTGGTCTTCTAAAACGTCCTACTTTTGCTCTTACCTCAGGTCTTTTTTCTACAGTCTCCTCTTTCTCAACACCTCTCTCAATCCTCGGTCTTGTAAACCTCCTTCCGACAGCATACTTTCTATCTTCATCATCCTCTTTAGAATACTCAGAATCCCGTGCATATCCCTCCCCCACCATATATCTCCTGATTCCCACATTGCGTCTTGATTTCATATATCATCACCTTACCGTACAGAAAATATATGGAATTTAGACATATATACTAATTATCGAATATCGATGTTTATATCGGAGAAACAATATATTCAGCAAGCTCCTCGAACCTTGCCCCCGTTCTTCTGTAGGGAAGTAGCTTCTGGTATTCCTCTACTTTGCTTCTATCCTTCACCTGTTCCACAACAATATCCTCCGATAGTTTATCAAGGACATTGTGATACGCCCCCAGGAAGAGGATACCTACCTCACCATACGTCAGTGTTTCATTTATGGTCTTCGCTATAAACCTGTCCCTTTCCTGCAGCAGCTTTTTCTTTTTCAGTCTGTACTTCAAGGCGGCAATGAATCTCTTTATGGACGATTTTTCTTTTGTCATTCCAACGATGTATTTAAATTCCTTCTTGAGCAGGGAAACGTCTTCGGTTTTTATAATCTTTGCGCCCCTCTCAACAAGCTTAAGGACTATTTCATAATCCTTGCTCCCCTTCTTAGCTGACTCTTCAACAATCTTCATGCCCATCTCTCCATCAGCCATCAAGCCATCCTGGTATATCTTCAGATTTCCAGCATCTAATGAATCAGCATACTCAGAAACAACCCCCCAGAACCCATCAATAGTCTCTTTGTGCTTTCCCCAACGTTCTTCTCCACAGATCTTAACCCCTCTCCTGTCCAGTTCCGCAGCGACGCTTCCCAGGTCGGCAGATGTGTGTATCATAGGTAAATACAACAATTTCCTCATTTTGCTACAGCTATAATCTCTTCCCTCATCCTTGGACTTACCCACCCACAGGAGCAGCCCCTGCTCAGTAACTCATCTACTAAAGCCTCCCTGCCACAACCTGGGCAGGTCTCCATTTCTTCCTCAAGGGCAAGCCCAAGATTCATTATCGTTTCCCTTATCTGCCTCTTCAATCCTATGGTGTCCTTTGCATGCACTCTGGAGACTTCACCAGTCTTCAAGGCTATCCAGAGCTCCTCTTTCTCTTCTTCCTTTCCTTCGACCTTCAGGGCCTTTATCCCGTCCAGCTGGGTTTCAAACAGAATCTCAGCAGGTTCTTTCCGGAGCATGAACACTCTCCTGTTAGTCAGATGAATATAACCTGCCCTCCATGCACTGTATATGCCCTCTTTATAGTAGCAAGTAGCGAATTCCCTAAGAACCAGCTCCT
>JAHIKS010000032.1 GCA_018897475.1 Candidatus Altarchaeota archaeon | reverse complement strand
CAGAATCGAGGCTGCGGGATTCATAAACTCCCGGACAAGCCCGGAGGATGTAGTCATTACGGACAGCCATCTGGGGCGATTCATCAACTCAAAGACATCCGTATTGCTGCAGTCCATTGCATTTCAAGGCAGGCAAATAGCATACATGGCCCCCGATTATGGCGAGGGGAGGTTTGAATTTGACCCCTCGCACGGAAACGCAAGGTTTATGGTAATAACGCCCGAAGTGGCTGAATGGCTCTCAGAAGATGATAAAGAGATGTTCTTGGACATCCAGAAATGGCCGACTCACAGTGTTGGAGGATATATTATCTACGAAAACCCGGCTAGAGAATGACATTAGACGTGAACTACATCATAAGGGGGCTAATGTGGAATCGAAGATTCCTCATTTATTGAAAATCTCTGATTTTCAATATCGCCCCCTTATCAACCCCCGGAATGTGGCCGAATCGAAGATTCGGACATATGTCTGATTGCTTCGCAATCAGCCACATTCGCCTGCGGCGAATTCAATTGAACTATACTGGTGAATTCAACCAGTCTGAATCCACATCAGAGAATGACATTAGACGTAAACCACATCCAGAACAGCAGGCCGAATACTAGGCCCAGAAAAATCATGACGTCCCTTCTCGTTATATCATCCCGCAATTGAATTTTGGATGGCATTTTGAAAACGATACGTTTATATATTACTTTCACCTTATAAATTTATAACGGCTTTCATAGCCATATTTAAAAAATCCATCGGAATATATAATATCAAAAATTGAGGTGAAAAACATGAACATTGACTATATTATGGGGGACCGGAGGTCCAAGGCTCTGATTCTGTTAGGATTTATTCTGCTAAATTCCGTTCTCGTTTCTGCACAGAGTACTGCCGTAGAGACTGCAATCAGTTGTATGGCATGCAGGATTATGCAGCTTGTCTTTATGATAATTGGTATGGTGGTAACGTTGGTGATAATATTTGCCGGGCTCAAATGGGTTGGCTCTGGCGAAGACCCCGATGTAAGGAACCAGGCGAAGCAGATGATAATCCATGCCATAATTGGATTGGTTATCATAATAATAGCCGCATACGCAGTAAGCTGGCTGACAAGCAGTCTTATGGAGTTCACGATTGCTGACCCGGCCAGTGCGGTTAGCGGATGTGACACTTGGTGTGCCTACAAAGGCTAATACCCGCTCTTCTTTCTTTTATTTTTCTTTATTTCTCCTTCGATTCCTCACCACCTAACCTCGACCTCATCGGTTCGAAATCTTGGATTTACTGCGGTGTCATCGAGACTCTGTCGAATTCCGGCCTTGTGCATAAGCTGCCCGAGCAGGGCAATCATGACCCCGTTGTCGCCGCAGTAGCCCAACGGAACCCCGAATTTGGCCCCATGCTCCTCTGCCATCAGCCCCATCATCTCCTGAAGCCGTTTGTTGTTGGCAACACCCCCTGTAAGAAGGACCTCCTTCATCTTAAGGTGGGCAAGGGCTCTCTCGGTAACCTCGGTAAGCATCGAGAAAGAGGTCTCCTGCAATGAAAAACATAAGTCCTCCAGTGAATTCTTTCCTGTCCTGAATTTCTCAGTAGCATTTGTGAGAATTCCCGAGAATGAAAGGTCGGTTCCTTTCACAACATAAGGTAATTCAACAAAATCCTTACCCTTCTTCGCAAGATCCTCTATCTTCGGCCCTGCAGGATGCTTCAGCCCCGTTTCCCTGCCGAACTTGTCCAGCATATTACCAATGCCTATGTCGAGAGTCTCGCCGAATATTCTATATCTGTTGTCCTTCAGCTTCAGAATCTGTGTGTTGCCGCCAGAGACATACAGGGTGAGGGGATCCTTGAACCCGCAGAGGAACCGTCCAATTTCTATATGGGCCACACAGTGATTCACGCCGATGATTGGAATCTTGTGGTGCAATGAAAGGGCTCTTGCTCCAGTAGCAACCGTCCTGAGGCAGGGGCCAAGACCAGGTCCCTGTGAGAAGGAAATCAGGTCGATATCCTTGAATCCAAGCCCGGCCTCCTCCAGGGCCAAATCCAGGGAATTCCTCATATTCTCGCCGAGGAATTGCGCTGCCTCCCTGGGATGAATCCCCGCCTTCGGTTGATAGGTTGCCTTAACATCAGTGAGAATTTCTCCCTCATTGATTATCCCGATTCCAATAGTATGGGCCGTTCCCTCTATACCGAGCGTAATCATTCTGTTTTAAACTATTCAATGAGAATAATATATATTAGAATGAGCACCGGAATACTATCTGGAACAAAGGTATTGGTCGGGGAATCGACGCTGAAGTCATTTCTTAGGGAGAAGGGCTTTGGAGAAGAGAAGGGAGCCAGGCAGGAGGTCTCCCTAATCGAAGCGCTCTTCTTGCTCGAGAACGAGAAGATGAAGGTCAACGATGGCAAGAAGGACCTGGACTTCGAGGATTTACTGAAGAAAGGGAACAAGATAGAGAAGGAATTCTATTCCAAGTACGCCGTATATAAGGATTTGCGGGACAGGGGCCTTCTCGTTAGGACAGGGCTTAAATTCGGTGCAGACTTCCGGGTTTATGAAAGGGGCAGCGACGTCGGCTCAGGACACTCCAACCAGCTCGTTCATGTAATCCCTGAGGAGTACAAGTGTTCCTTCCCCGAGCTGGCCAGGGCAATCAGGCTCTCACAGAACGTCAACAAGCACATGATTTACGCAATAGTCGACGGGGAGGGAGACATAACCTACTACCAGATTGACAGGGTTAAGCTGTAATTCTGTAAGGGGCCGATACCATCCATTCTGACTATTTTTAAACATTGGTTTTAGATATATAAAGATAATTGAACATATATCCAAAATGAGGATAAAAAACATTTTCATTGTGGGAATTATATCCTTTACAATTTTCTGTTTTATAAATAGTGCAAACGCCGCAGCGCCAAACATTACGAACGCAACCCTGGATTACAATACTGGCGTTCTGATTATTACCGGCACGGATTTTGTCAACATCCTTGATGGAACCAGATTCCATCTGAATGATGCTACCGGCACGGATGACGTCACCCTGACAACGGCCGAGGGCAACGTTACGAATACAACGGCACTTACGTTCACACTGACGGAGGCACACAGGGTTGCGACCCTGGCTATATCCGGCGTGCCCGGCGGCAACGGCGGTGCAGTGGTTCTTGATGTTGATTCCAACGCTGTTGATGACGGCACCAATCCCAATTCGGTAGACGACAACAACTCCGTCACGGAAACAGCAGACACCACAGCACCAACACTCTCAAGCTGGGGGCTCGACCTGAACGCCAGGACCCTCACCTTGGTCGGCAGCGAGACTCTCGATGCATCAACCCTCGCTGTTACTGGCATAACAATCCAGGACGCAGCCACTGCAACGACAAGCTACACGCTGACGGACAGCGCAACGTCCAGCGGCGACAATATAAGCATCGTAATCAATCTGTCAACAACGGACTTTAATGCAATAACCGCCAATACGGGGCTTGCCACTTCTCAAACCAACAGCCATTTGACTATAACATCGGCTGCAATCGATGACATGGCAGGAAACGACATCGCTGCCATTGCCGATGGCGCAGGAATGCAGGCTTCGGCATATACCCAAGTCATAGTAATAACCATAACCTCTCCTTCAGAAGGCGAAATCACCTATGATATAACGCCGACCCTGAGCGTTACCGTAACCCCTGCAGCGGAACTCTGGTACAACCTGGATGACGAGCCAGTAGATTATATCCTCTGCTCTTCATGCACCTCTGCAACCGTAACGCTCGCAGAAGAAAACCAGGACGACCATACAACTCAATATACAAAACTCCTCATGCATCTCAATGGGGATGCAAGCGACGACTCGGGCTATGGCAATGACGGCCATATCTACGGAACCAGTTTTGTGAGCGCAAGATTCAGCCAGGGACTGGACTTTGACGGCCATGACGATTACGTCGAAATCCAGGACTCGGGCAGCCTTGACATCACTAACGAGATTACGATGGAGGCATGGGTTAAGCATTCCACCGATGACTTTAAGACATGGGAAACAATCATCGCCAAGGGGGATAACTCCTACAGGCTGCACTTTTACAGGGAGTATGAAACATTCGACATGAGCCTGACGATAGGTGGGAAGCCATACAATCTCGATTCAAGCACTAAACCGGTAACTGGTGAATGGTACCACGTTGCCGGGACCTATGACGGCTCAGAGATGCGCATATACATAAACGGAGAACTAAAAGATACAATGAACGCATCGGGCGATATTGATACCGTCGGTTATGACCTCTGGTTCGGCGATAACTCGGAGGTAAGCGGGAGGAACCTCAACGGCACACTGGACGAGGTCCGGATACTGGACGAGGCCCTGACCGGGGATGAAATCAGGGCCGATTACGGGCTCGATAACGGTTCCCATACGGTGGTCGTATATGCAAGAGTCGGCGAGACAGTAGAAAGCGTGGCAAGGAACTTTAACGTCGAAGTAATAACCGAAGACAGGGTTATTGAGCTGGAATATAACGAAACAGCATCATCTCCAGTGGCCGCATTAGTCTCGGTTCCAAAGAGGCTGAACCAGAGCTCAAAGGACGATGTTTTCGGCACATCCCATATTGTAATATTCTACAACGCCACAAGGCCGGACGCCGAGGGGGGCCAATGGCAATCCGCAGGTATGATAGAACCTTGCTATGGTTACTGGGTTTTACCGGCAGTGGATGACACGATAATCCTCCACTATAAACCGTTTATCTACACCGACATGCCCCCCGATATCAACGTCTATGAGGGTTGGAGCCTGATTGGACACACATCAACCCAGGCGATGGATGCCGATGAGGCATTAGTATCGGTAGACGGAAGATATACTATGGCCCTCAGCTATACTGGTTCCAGCTGGGATGTTTTTATCCCTGGAGCAGACAATTCGGGAGCGGGGAGGTTCAGCCAGATGGAGCCAGATAAGGGCTACTGGGTATATATGCTAGAAAATTCTACATATACTGCAATAAGCATGTAATCTGAGATGAAATTCAAAACAACGGCGGGAATTTTATTCTTCATATTCCTGAGCTTTTCAGCCCAGGCATTGCCCGCCTTCCAGGTCTTCCAGGGAACAGTAAGGCTCAATGGAACGGATGCCCCTGCCGGCACGGTAATAGGGGCCTATATCCAGGGGGACGAAGACCCCGACGCGGTAGACGGTCTTGTTACCGTGGCTTCTCCCGGGACCTATGAGCTGATAGTGAGCGGCGACTATGACTACAGCGGAAACACCATAGTCTTCAAGATTGATAACCAGACCGCAGACCAGACGGCGCAATTCCTGACGGAAGGCTCCCTCGTCTATCTGAACCTAACCGTGGGAGTGACCGTAACGACAACCACGACAACCACGACAACTACAACAACCACGACAACCTTGACCTCTGGCGAATGCCAGATGAAGGGCGACGCGGACCCGTGCGACGGAACCGTGGATAACTTCGAGCTGCTGGACTACATTGAGAGGTGGATGTCCGGCGAGGTCACGGACCTTGACGTTCTGGAGGCTATCGATAACTGGGCGCTGACTTAGGTTTATATTCTCCGAATTCAAATTATTCAAAAATGCGAAAATTTATTATGCCTCTGATGGCTATTTTGCTCGTTTCTCTGGCAGCAGCGCAGCCCCCTTCCCTCCCGCTGGTTGTGAACGGGACCGTGGAAATCAATGGCGAACTGGCCCCCGTGGGCACCCTGGTCACTGCTGAGATGGACGGAGAGACCGTAGACTATGAACTAACGGAGCCGGGTAAATATGGTCTTTCAGTCCCCGGTACAATTGGAGACTATTGGAAGGAGGTAAAATTCTACGTGGACGGAATTCCCATGGACCAGACCGCCAAATGGAAGGCGGGAGACATCGTAAATATAGATTTCAGCATTTCTGAGGACTCCACCAGCACCAGCTCAAGCACAACACTCCCTTCTGGAGAATCCACAACCACCAGCACCACATCCAGCAGTTCAAGCACTACTAGCAGTTCAAGCACCACCTCCAGCAGCACAAGCACCACCCTCCCGGAGACAAGCTCGACCACAACCCCCGGAACAAGCACGACATCAACAAGCACATTAGAGACAACAACCAGCACTGTGATGGCAGCAACAAGCACGGTTTTGACAACAATAAAACCAAAAGCAGATTCAGGAGACGGCTTCAGTCCAAAGTTATTTCTTCTGGCAATCCTTGGGATTATGCTGCTGTTGCTACTGGTAGCCCTTGCGGCAATGATGAAAAGACATTAATGGATTCATGCCCCAATTCTAATATGGAGATGAAACGTAGAATACTGGCTCTCCTTTTGCTGTCATTGATACTCCGCCTGGCGTTTATTCATCTGACCGGGGGATACTATGACCCAGACGAGTTTGTAAACCTGTCACAGGGGAAATACCTGGCGAACGGATTCCTCCCCTACAAAGAATTCATATCCAACCACCCGCCGGGCATAATGCTCATCTTTGCCATACCTCACCTCTTCTTCCAGCAGAGCTGGCTCCTCGTAAAGATTCTTACTGCCGTTATTGATTCAATAACAGCAGTCCTAGTCTATCTAATCTCAAAAAGAATCTTCGATGAAAAAATCTCCCTGATTGCCGGTCTTCTATATGCAACAAATCCCATTTCCATAGCAGTGGGCACCATGGCGATGCAGGAGCCCTACGTGGCATTTCTTATGCTGTTTGCAATATATCTCCTGACACGCAAAAACCCAAGGATAATCCCCGCAGCCCTCCTTATCGCGGCGTCGGTCATTGTCAAATACCTTGCAGTCCTGATTCTTCCGGCATACCTCTTGATAACCAAAGGAAAACAACGACTAAGGCTGATTATGTTCACCCTCATCTTCACCCTCATCATCCTTGCACCGTTCCTCCCGCAGATTCATGCAATAATGGAACAGACCGTATCCTTCCATATCGACCGTCCGATAAGGCAGGGACTGCTGGTGAAGGTATTCCACCTGATACTCTACGGAATTCTCTTCCAGCCCTTTGCGGTTCTGAGCCTGAAATACCTGAAAGAAGAGAGAATAAGATGGCCCTACATCGGCTATGCAGCAATGCTCGCATTCCTGTTTCTCCCGAATGCATATTACCATTACTTTGCTGTTATTGTCCCATTCGCATGCATCCTCTCCGCCAAGCCGCTGCTGACGTCAGTCAAAACACTGTCCGGGCCAATGCCTGCCGGCACCAACCTGCCCCTCATATACCGTCGCACAGCATCCATCGCAGTCATAATCTTCTGTTTTGGTCTGCTGATGGCCGGTGGTCTGAGCTTATTAACTAATTTCCAATACATTGGAACCAAGACCTTATCTCATATAAAAAATTCTAAAGAAGTGATACAATTTATCGAAAATAATACCCGGCCCAGTGATATAATTCTGACAGATTCCCCGGAACACGCCTACCTGACCGACAGGCACATCCTTTACGGCTACTACTGGAATGCCAAGTATTCATTAAACAAAGACGAACTCTTTGAGGGGCTGGAAGAGGTAAAACTTGTGATAGTAACGGAAAAATATCTGTTCAATGGCCATTTCTTCGAGTCTTATTATGACTATCCGCCGGAATTCCTTGGCTATCTTGAGAGCAATTATCGAAAGATAATCCTTGATGAAACCACAATATACTTAATAGAAAATGAGGCATGACATCAATCTCGTCTATCTGGCAACGGCCATAGTATTGATTCCCGCTGGCCTGGTTACCGGGGGAAAGGCGGGAATGCTCATGCTGTCAATCGGAGTTATTGGCATTACGTTCTATGCACTTAGGTTTAGTGGGCTCCTGAATATCGATATATCCCGTTGCATCCAGAGGTTTCTGACACTCAAGGAAACCGACAAACTCGATAACATCTCAAGGTTTACCATCCTGCTCTATACGGTAATACTGTTCACGACTCTTTTTTACTATCGAATACATCTACTCATCGACCAGATTGTATTTCTTCTCGCAGTCGGCTTTCTGATAACTGGAAGGCTCAAGAGGGCCGGAGCATTCCTCTATGATTGGCTTCCATTCGTGATTCTCCTCTTTGCCTATGATGCCATGAGGGGCATAGCGGATGACCTGGGGGGTAGAATTCACTACATGGAGCTGATAGGGGCAGAGAGGGCCATCTTTGGCGGAATTCCCACCATCTGGCTGCAGCAGGAATTCTTTGTTCCGGGAACAGTAGCATGGTATGACATCCTGGCAGCAATGTTCTACTCGTTTCACCTCTTCCTCCCAGTGATGTTTGCATACTTCATCTGGATTCAGGACAGGCAGCTGTTCAGGAAATTCAGGGATTCCTTCATCCTCCTTTCCTACGCTGCCCTGATTACATTCCTATTATACCCTGCAGCCCCCCCTTGGCTGGCAAACGATAACGGCTATCTGCAGCCGGTGCACAAGGTGCTCTTTGAGATGGGCCATGTATACTCAATGGTGACAATCCAGACGATCTATCTACTCGTGAATGCGAATCCTGTCGCTGCCATACCATCCCTCCACGTGGGGTTCCCGTGGCTTATGTTCCTCTTTGCAATGAAATATTGGGGGAGAAGAGGGATAGTGACAATTCTGTTGCCTTTTGGAATCGGTCTTAGTGCCGTCTATCTGGGGGAGCACTACGTCATCGATTTGATAATCGGCGTGGCATATGCAACTGCCGCATTCCTCCTCATTGAGAGGTTATATGAAAGAAATTTAATAACTAAACAGCAATGAAAACCCCCGACCTCGCTCCTGAGGAGATGCAGCTGGATATAGAGTACGTGAACAGAATTCTTGGGATAGATTTCAGCAGCAAAGACGTTAAAGAACTGCTCGAGAGGATGAGGTACGGCGTGAATCTGAAGGCCAATAAAATCCACGTCCTGATTCCGGCCTACAGGGCTGACATCCTCCATCCAATCGACCTGGTGGAGGACATAGCTATTGCATATGGCTATGACAAATTCAAGCCGGAGCTGCCCAAACTATACACCCCCGGCTCGAAGGAGGAGATTGAGAAATTCTCATCAAGCACGAGAGAATTAATGATTGGCTCTGGCTTCCAGGAGATAATGAGTATGATTCTCACAAACAAGGAATCACTCTTCGAGAAGATGAATCTCTCTGAGGAGGATGCGGTTGAAACGAAGCACCCTGTATCGCTTGAGCATTCCGTTGCAAGAACCTGGCTTCTGCCAGCATTGATGTCCATCCTCCAGAGGAACAAGAACAGGGAATACCCGCAGAAGTTGTTTGAGATTGGCCTCTGCATGGACTCAAAGGGAAGGGATAACAGAAAACTGGCCGGCGTCATTGCCCACTCAACAACAAACTTCTCGGAGACGAAGGCAACACTCACCGGCATAATGGAGAGCATCGGTCTGGAATACAAAATAAAGAAATCCAAGCACGACTCTTTCATTGTCGGAAGAGTCGCCTCTCTGGACTTTGGATTCTTTGGTGAGATTCACCCGCAAGTGCTTGACAATTTCGGCCTTGAGGTTCCTGTGACGGCGTTCGAGCTCAATCTGGACGAGATTTTTGCAAAACTAAAGTGACTGACAGGAATTTATCCATTCAGTTCCATATATCTTCTCTATAAAACTCAAGATGGATGCAAAACAGGCATACAAATTAAGGAAGCTGGTGAATGAGCTTAAGAGCAAGCAGGGCAGGCATACAGAGCTTGTCTCAGTGTACATTCCGTCTGGATATAATATAAATAACGTGATCAACCAGCTGGCGAACGAGCAGGGAACAGCCTCCAATATCAAATCAAAATCCACCCGGAAGAATGTTACAGACGCCCTGGAGAGGGCAATCCAGCACCTTCGCCTCTTTAAAAAAACTCCGGATAACGGGTTTGCCCTTTTTTCAGGGAATGTATCTGAGAGAGAGGGCGTACAGGACTTGCAGATTTGGAGTGTCGAACCCCAGGAGCCGATAAAGACCAGAATCTATCAGTGCGACCAGAAATTTGTTACCGAGCCATTGGAGGATTTGATAATTCCAAGGGACGTATATGGCCTTATAGCGATAGACAATAAGACTGCAACCATTGCAACCTTGAAGGGTGATAATTATAACGTAGTCAAAAAACTCACCTCCGGCTATTCAGGAAAGCACAAGGCGGGAGGTCAGTCACAAAGGAGATTCGAGCGGCTAATAAAGGAACAGTCCCACGAGTTTAAGGTAAAGATAGGTGAGAAGGCAGCAGACGCCTTTCTACCGGCCATCAAAGACCTGAAGGGCATCGTAATAGGGGGCCCCGCAGGCACAAAGAACGATTTTGTTGATGGCGATTACTTGCATCATGAGCTGAAGAAGAAGATTATTGCAGTAAAAGACATTACCTATACCGACGAATCAGGTATACGGGAATTGATTGGTAAGTCTCAAGACGTCCTGGACGAGGTGCAGATGGTGCATCAGAAATTCCTTATACAGAGGTTCATGAAGGGTTTGGTACATGATGGCAACATAGTATATGGCGATGATATCAAGAATGCCCTCGATGCAGGGGCAGTGGAAACACTCCTTATATCCGAGAATCTTCCCGAAGAAGAGATTGACTCATTGTATGAGGCTGCCAAGGCAACCAATGCAAATGTTGAGATAGTCCCTGACAATTTTGAGGAGGGTTTCCAGCTCTGGAACACGTTCGGGGGAAGGGCAGCACTGCTCAGGTTCAAAGTTTGAGATTCCTATTTATACGAGCGATTTCAATAAATAAGGTGGTTTTCGGAGGTAAAAAATTGCAGAAATTTAGGTATCACGCTTTAATTCTAACCGTTCTACTTGCAATTTCCGCGCTTGGCGTGGGCGAGTATTACTGTGATGTGGAGATAAAGGACCCCGTCAAGGGGATAGACGTTCTTGTCGAAGACTGCAGCAACATAGGCACATTCTCTATTGGAGGAATATATGACGGCCAGTGGGAAAGGCTGACATACAACTATCCGATGCCTTGGAGGGGCACGTTCATCAGCGTCAAGGTGGGGGACAAAATATACTCCAATTCAGTCCAGCCAAAGGGCAAGATATCCCTGGACGAGTATGTTGTCCAATATCCCCGGGTGGAGGGTAATGCAATAATAACCCGCTGGGAACTTCCAGAGAACCTGGCGCTGGAGCAGAAGATAGAGGTTCTCGATAACATTGCGAGAATCAGGATAAAGGTAACTAACTCTGATTCAAGCTCACTCAGTGCAGGGGTGAGGCTCCATCTTGATACAATGCTCGGCTATAATGATGGGCCCCCCATCTACATCTATGGCGAGGGCCTGCAGAGCTATGAGAAGGAATACTTGGAATCTGAAATGGGCTTCAAGTACTGGGAGGCATATGACCTGGAGGAGAATCCCGATATAGTCTCAACCGGAGCCATAAAGAACGAGGACCTGACCTATACTGCTCCAAGCAGTCTAATACTCGCCAACTGGAAGACGAGCATGCGCTCAGCATGGGATTATAGTGCAGACAACTCCATTCCAATCACAGGAGACTCTGCTGTAATCATGTACTACCCCGAGGAGTTGCTGCTGCCCGGGGAGTCAAGGGAAGTGGTATTCGGTTATGGCAGGGGCGAGGGAGCCAAGGAAACCGAGCCCGTAACCACCATACCCACAACCGTTCCGGAGACAGGTTCCCCAACCACACTTCCAGTCTCAAATGAACTTGTTATAAGCAGTGTAGTTGCCGACAGGCAGGATTCATACTGCCCAGGAGATTCCGTAACGATAGGGGTTAACCTTGAAAATGGAAACGAAGAGAATTCAGGCACCATAAAGGTCGAGATTAAGGACAACGAAGGCAAAACTCTCTTTATCGAGAGAAAGGAGACCGGGGTTCTGAATCCGGGCTGGGCAGGCGCAGTGAGATTCACCTGGGAAGCCGTTGATGTGGGGCTGAAGGATTTCACAGTAACTGCAACCCTCCATGATTCCGAAAACAGGGAGACAGACAGAAAAACAGCAACAATCAGAATCGACAGGCTTTCCTGCCCACAGGAGGCCATAGCGATGAACCCGTTCTTCCTTGGGCTTCTGCTTGCATTAATACTCATAGTTCTCGCTTACATAATTTACACGAAGATGCCCCACGGCAGGGTCGAGATAAGGAAGTTAAAAGACGGGGACCTCTCAAAGATTGTCGTCTGGAACAAGACGAACCACCCAATAAAGAACTGTGTATTGCATGACAAGCTGGTGAAGGGCGCTGAAGTAAGCGTTTCAACAATTAACGTCCATAGGCATGGCAATTCATTGACATGGAACCTTGGCAGCCTGAAGTCGGGCGAGAAAGCGGTTCTTGAATACACAATCAAGGGAGCAAACGTCCTACCCAAGGCAACGCTTTCCTGGGAGGGTGGAGAGGTCGAATCGTCCTAGACCGATTCAATACTCTTTATCCACTCAACCTCCTTCTCAAGGCCTTCCCTGAGAGATACCTTTGACTTATAGCCGAGGTCCTTGGCTGCTCTGGATGTGTCTGCATAGGTGTGCTTTACATCGCCTTTTTGAGTTTCAATATTTCTTACAATGGCCTTCTTGCCGATAATCTCCTCTAAAATCTTGATACAATCATTCACGGTTGTCTTGGAGCCGCCGGCAATATTGTATACTCCATCCTTTTGCTGGGACTTCATTGCAAGGATGTTAGCCTCAATGGCATCATCCACATATGTAAAGTCCCTTGTTTGCTTGCCATTACCATAGATTGTAATCTCCTTATCATTTAGAATTGCTCTGGTGAATTTATTGAATGCCATGTCCGGTCTCTGCCTTGGCCCGTAGATTGTAAAGTATCGCAGGGACATGGAATTGATGCCGTAGTTCTTGTGGTACAGGTGGCATAGGTGCTCCCCGGCCAGCTTTGAGACGCCATAGGGGGAGACGGGCCTTGGTAAATCCGACTCCTTCATAGGCAATGAGTCGACATCTCCATAGACAGAGGATGATGATGCGTAGATAACCTTCTTGACGTCGGAGTTTCTGCAGGCCTCAAGGAGCCTCTGCGTCGCAAGTATATTGTTATCTGTATAGACTCCAAAATTCCTGCCCCAGGAGTGCCTCACCCCCGCCTGTGCTGCCTGGTGGAACACATAGTCAACATCCTTTAGAATCTCATTGAGGTCCAGATTTAGGAGGGAGTAGGGGATGAAAAGGAAATTCTCGTTGCCCCTCAGGGGTTTAAGATTCATCTCCTTCATCCCCCTTGGATAGTAGTCTATGAAGCAGTCTACACCTATCACTTCGTGACCTAATTCCAGAAGCCTTTCCGATAGCCAACTTCCTATAAAGCCTGCGCACCCAGTAACCAATGAGTTCATTCCTTCCTCCGGTTAAAATAATCGAATGTGAGCTTAAGACCCTCATCGAGCGAAACAATTGGCTCCCACCCAAGCCCCTCCATTGCCTTGGAATTGTCAAGGACGCTTCTCCTTAGCTCACCTTCCCTCTCATTGCCATGCACCGGCTCCATATTCTTACCTGAGATTTCCAACAGCTTTTCATACAACTCATTGACGGAGGTCTCCCTGCTCGTTGATATGTTAAACTCACCACTGCCCTTTTCTAAAGCCATAACGGTTGCATTGACCACGTCTTTTACATATGTGAAGTCCCTCGTCTGCTCTCCGTCACCGAATATTACTGGCCTTTCATCGTTCACCAGTTTGTTGCAGAATATTGCAACGACTCCGCCTTCCCCCGAGGAATCCTGCCTTGGCCCGTACACATTCGGGTATCTCAGCGAGACATAGTCCAGGTTGTAAAGCTTATTGTAGATGGCGAGATAATGCTCCACGGTGTGCTTGGAAACTCCATAGGGGCTCTCAGGGCTTACCGGGTGGGACTCCTTCATGGGCAGATTGTCCTGATTGCCGCTCATTGCTCCCCCGGAATTCCCGTAAACGAATCTCTCCACCCCGTACCTCCTGCAGTTCTCGAGAAGATTAATGCTTCCGACTATATTGCTAGTTGCATCGAGAACGGGGTCTTCAAGGGATCTGGTGACCCTAACCTGAGCCGCCTGATGGATTACATGAGTGAAATTGCCATTTTTGAGTATATCTACAATACCATCTGAATTTATATCCAGCTCGTGGAATTCAGCGTTGGGATTCAAATTGTCCTTCTTCCCAGTACTCAGGTTGTCTATCACCGCCACTTCATGCCCCTTCTCTACCAGTTCATCCACCAGGTGGGAGCCGATAAACCCCGCCCCCCCGGTAACAAGAATCTTCATCTTTATCCTCGATAGGTATTTATAATGTGAAAGCAGTAATAAATGACATATCCCAATATATTAACTAAGATGCCAAAGGAAAAAATATCAATCGTGATTCCCGCATATAATGAAGAGAAGAGCATCCCTGAGCTCTACTATGAGCTGAGTTCGGTTTTCAAGGTGATGGAAAAGCCGTATGAGATAATATTTGTCGATGATGGCTCAACTGATAGCAGCTTTGACCTCATGGAGGACATCCATTCAAGAGACAAGGACGTCAAGGTTATAAAGTTCAGGAGGAATTTCGGGCAGAGCTCTGCAATTCTCGCTGGATTTGACCATGCGGAAGGCGATATTGTAGTAACAATGGATGCCGACATGCAAAACGACCCCAAGGACATCCCAAAGCTGCTGGAGAAAATCGACGAGGGTTATGATGTCGTAAGCGGCTGGAGGGCAGACCGGAAAGACCCGTTCCTAAGCAAGAAGCTTCCTTCAAAGCTCTCGAACTGGCTTGCAAGGAAAATGACCGGAGTGAATATCCATGACTCCGGTTGTACTCTGAAGGCATATAAGAGCAAGGCACTAAGAAACCTTGAGCTGTATGGTGAGATGCACCGCTATATCCCTGCTCTGTTGGCAAGGAAGGGATTCAGGATTACTGAGGTGAAAGTAACTCATAACCCCCGAAAATTCGGTGAAACCAAGTATGGAGCGCGGAGGCTTTTTCACGGTCTCCTGGACCTCATAAACATAAAGTTCTGGAATCAATACTCGAAAAGGCCATTACACCTTTTTGGAACTCTTGGAATTTTGCAGTTCTCCCTTGGATTTATCATAGGGCTCTATCTTTTGTTTGTCAAATTTGTATACAATCAGGGCATTGCCGAGAGACCGCTCCTGCTACTTGCCATCCTGCTGATAATCCTCGGGATACAGTTCATAATATTTGGCTTTATGAGCGACATTCTTGTTAAGCTGTACTACACCGGAAGAAAAAGCTACGAT